>CALXAO010000123.1 GCA_944386295.1 uncultured Clostridia bacterium
CAGTTGTTCCAGTAGCTGTCGCAAATCCTTTTCTGGAGCACAAAAGTTTATTTTATAATCAGCCCAAGGGTCCAGCACAATATAAATCATTTTCTTTTTTGTACTGTACTCTCTTAGATACTCTGTAAATTCCCGTACTAAGGTTTCGTTGTTCCAGTCACAGACAAAACCGCGGGTAATATATCCTACCGAATAAGGTGTACAGTAAATCGGGAGACGATATAGCATACAACTGAGCACCGTTTTTCCGTCTTTGGTTCCGAGAAATGCTTCGGTCCGGAACAGATTCCGGAATTTCCCCCAATATTTGGTTTGGGAAAAAATACCGTTTGCTTCCGCAAACCCATGGGCCTCTTCCGGCGAGACCTTTTGAAATTGATACATATCTGTCCTCCTTGCTCTCCCGGCAGGGGAAAGTCCGTGAATGTTTGTTGATTAAAATTCATTATAATTGAAAGAAGTGTATTTTAAGAGAAAGAAATGAAAAGAAAATGTTAAATTTATGCTTAAGAAGCTTTCGACACAAAAAAATTGCATTCTGACACTTTACAGCCCGGAAAAATTGTGGTATAATATATCTGTATATTTCTGCTGCGGCACAGGGACTGCGGCCGCTGTATCTGTTATAGAAAGGATTGATTCGTTTGTACAGCTTAGGGTTTATCGGGGCCGGTAATATGGCAGGTGCTATTCTTTCCGGTGTCGTGTCTCACGGGGCGTACCGCAGAAGTGATATTTTGATTTATGATATCGACGCGGAAAAATGCGAAAAATACCGTCAGCTCGGATTTGGCGTGGCGCAAAGTGAAAACGAGGTCATCCGAGGTTCCGGAATCGTGTTTTTGGCTGTCCGCCCGACAGATTTGCTGAGCGTACTCAGAAAGATTCGGGATGATGTAACGTTTCGCAATGTTCTTGTCAGTATTATTGCGGGGGTTTCTATTTCGTTTATTAAGAAGAATTTAGGCAAAGAATGCAAATGCATCCGGGTGATGCCCAATTCTCCCATTTTAATGGGTAGCGGCACTGCTGCTATTGCCTATGAAATGCCAATTACCTACCAGGAACTTCAGACGGTCAAGGGCATGTTTGAAACAGTTGGCACCGCTGAGATTTTGCCTGAAAACCGGATGAACGAAGTTATTTCGCTTAATTCGTCCAGTCCAGTCTATATTTATATGTTGGTCAAAGCCATGATTGACGGTGCGGTTGCGCAAGGAATTGACAGTGCGGTTGCCCGCCGGATGGCAATTGACACTCTGTTTGGAACCGCGAAAATGCTTCGTGCGACCGATGCGTCCATGGAAGAACTGATTGCCAAGGTTGCCACGCCCAACGGAACAACTGTCAAGGCGGTGGAAATTTTGGAAAAAAGCGGGTTTGATCAGGTAGTATGCGATGCGATGCTGGCTTGTACTAAGCGGGCAAATGGGTTGGAAGCAGAATTGTTGGAAGCTGATGCCGGATTTTAATTGTGATGTTTTTTTGAAATTAAAGGTTTGGGGCTTTGAAAACTAATAAAAAAATACCATGATTGGGACAATATGAGCGGTATTTGTGCAGATTGTACAAAAAAATGCTGCAAACTTTGTGTAAAATGCCACTTTTCAATTTTTCTTTTTTATGGTATTATATTTAGAGAAAATCTGCATTGATTAAATTTGCTGATTAAAATTTACGGAGGTATAGATTGTGGCAGGATTAGTCTTAAAAGGCATCGGAAAGGTTTATGCCGGCGGTGTCCGTGCGGTTACCGATTTTAATTTAAAAATCAAGGATAAGGAATTTATTATTCTGGTCGGTCCTTCCGGTTGCGGCAAGTCCACGACACTGAGAATGATCGCAGGTCTGGAAGAAATTTCGGAGGGTGAGCTTTATATTGACGAGCGTCTCGTGAACGATGTTGCACCTAAAGACAGAGATATTGCGATGGTGTTCCAGAACTATGCTTTGTATCCGCACATGACGGTATATGAAAATATGGCGTTTGGTCTAAAATTGCGGAAGGTTTCCAAAGAGGAAATTAAGCGTCGCGTAGACGAAGCTGCTCGAATTCTTGATATTTCCCATCTGTTGGACCGCCGTCCAAAAGCTTTATCCGGTGGTCAGAGACAGCGTGTTGCTTTGGGACGTGCTATTGTCCGTGAACCGAAAGTTTTCCTTTTAGACGAACCCCTTTCTAACTTGGATGCGAAGTTGCGTGCGCAAATGAGAACTGAGCTTTCCAAGTTGCACCAGCGTTTGGGAACCACTTTTATTTACGTTACCCACGACCAGGTCGAGGCTATGACTATGGGCGACCGGATTGTTGTTATGAAGGATGGTTTTATTCAGCAGTGCGATACTCCTCAAAATTTGTATGACGAGCCTTGCAATGTATTTGTTGCCGGATTCCTTGGTTCTCCGCAGATGAACTTTGTGGAAGTCAAGTTGACCCGCAGAGGTGACGATGTGTTTGTAAACTTTGCGGATTTCTCCTTGAAGTTGCCGGAAGAAAAGGTCCGTACTGAAAATTACGAGAAGTTGCTAAGTTACTGCGGCAAAAATGCAATTATGGGGATTCGTCCGGAATGTCTTTACGATGAGGAAATGTATTTGGAAGCTCTTTCCGAAAGCATTATTACTGCCGACGTGGAAGTGACCGAGAAAATGGGTGCGGAAACTTATTTGTATCTGGATGTGAATGAAAACAAGTTTACGGCCCGTGTGTCTCCAACCTCTACGGCGAAGCCTGGTGACCATATCAAAATTGCGCTTGATATGAAAAAAGTACATCTCTTTGATATCGATACCGAAGTAACGATTATTAACTAAAGGTTTATATGTTTGATTTTCTTATTTCTTATGAATGAATATTGGTCCGTTCGGCTCCCTGAAAGGGGAGTCGGGCGGTCTTGCTGTTTTTAAAATGGGCGGAGGGAAACAATTGGAACGGTCCGAGGAACAGTTTTCGGCAATGCATTCCCGTTTCCTTGCGTATATTCGTAAAATGACGCTTTCATTTCCTTCTCAACATCGGGAAGATCTGGTTCAAGAAGGTCTATGGGGCCTTTATTGTGCTTGCCGTACTTACGATGCCGGTCGAAATGTCCCATTTGATGCTTATGCAAAGGTTTGTGTCCGTCGTGCTTTGTTGACAGCTTATCGGAAGCTAAGCAGGGATGACGACTTGCTTTTGTTGGAAAACCCGGAAAGTTGCCTTCCGGAGAATGAACTGGCACTGGATACCGAGGTTGCGGAGCGGGTGGATTTAAAAGCTGTATTTTCGGAATTCCGTGAGGCATTGTCCCCATTGGAATACCGCGTGCTTGTACTCTATCTGAATGAAAACAGTTACGCTCAGATTGCGCAGAAACTTTCTGTTTCGGAAAAGACCGTAGACAATGCTATGGTTCGGATTCGGCGAAAGATGAAACAACGGCTAACTTAATAAAAAAAATATATGCCCAAAAATAGATTGGCGCGAAAAGATCCGGTTGCACAGGTATGCTTGGCTGATTTTTGTGAAGGTTTGAAAATTCAAGGACAGGAAGCACGGTTTCTGTTGAAAAACAGGTTTTCACTTTGGAAGAAACAGTCAAAAGAGGTTCCGTCAGGGGTTTCTTATTTTCCCGTGGATGGGTATTGGGACGCTGTCGGTGCGATTCCGACTGCGGGCAAAATGATTTAAAGCGAGGTAAACTCAGTTATGTACGAAGATAAGGAATTAGTATGCAAAGATTGCGGTAAAACCTTTGTTTTCACCGCTGGCGAACAGCAGTTCTATGCCGAAAAAGGTTTCCAGAACGAGCCTCAGCGCTGCAAAGAATGCAGAGACGCGAAGAAGAATGTTTCCAGAGGCGCGAAGGAATATTTTACCGCAACGTGCGCAAATTGCGGCTGCGAAGCGAAGGTGCCTTTCCAGCCCAGAGAAGACAGACCTGTCTACTGCAGTGACTGCTACGCCAAAATGAAAGCCGGAGAATAAGAAACTTATTTTCAAGCTTTTTCGTTCTGTCCGTGTCGTGGAACGGAAAAAAGAACAGTCGGAAGAAAATTTCCGGCTGTTCTTTTTTAATTGAATATAAAATGGTAAAGCATTCCTGTGCTATTACTGTAATAGCGTTGCCCTTGATAGAAATCAATCCATTCTGCTTCTTCGCATAATCCTACTTTTGCAAAATCAAAAAAATAGATTTGTCTCTTTTCTTGCAAATCAATAATGCGCAGGGCAGATGGGATAGGTTGTTTTGGTGTAAACCCTTCCAGGGAATAAAGTTTTCCTGCGTGACAGCAGGCTCCCTGTAAATACCCCGGTGGGATTCACGGTCAAAACGGTCTAAAATATCATCGGCAGTTAGGGTAACACAAGGAATTCCCTCGTTTGTCGATTGCAAATGATAGACACAGCATATTCCTTCTTTGTATTCAGTGTCTTTGCTGTAATTGTTGTAAATATTAGAATGAAATTATCTCCTGGAACCAAAAATTCCGTGCCAAAGCAAACGGCGTTGCTGTGCGGCGCAAGTTGCTCCGCTCGGTCTAAGAGAAATTCATCAATTACCGGTAGTAATGTCCCTTCTATTTTCAAGTTAGCAAGATCGGAACAGTATAGATTCGGCAACGGCCTTTTGCGTCAAATCAAAACAGGTAGTTTCCCCCAGAAAGTACTATTCTGTCCAATTTTCATGCGGGCAACCGGAATTATTTTCATTTTTCCATCTGTGCTTTCATAAAGTTTTTCATGCGCAAGGAATGGTCTAAAATCCGTTTGCGCAGTCGGATATTTTTCGGTGTAACTTCAACCAGTTCATCGTCGGCGATGAATTCCAGAGCCTGTTCCAGTGTCATTTTTCTGGGAGGTACTAGCCGCAGAGCTTCATCCTTTCCAGCTGAACGAATGGCTGTCATATGCTTTTTTTTGCACACATTGACTACAATGTCATTGCTGCGGTTGGCTTCCCCCACCACCATTCCTGCGTAAACGTCAACGCCGGAATCAATAAACATGGCTCCGGAATCCTGAGAATTGAACATTCCATATGAAGTGGTTTGTCCGGTTTCATAAGCAATCAGTGATCCATTCGCTCGGCGGGGAATATCACCTTTGAATGGCTGGTAACAATCAAAAATTGCATTTAGAATTCCTTCGCCTCGGGTATCTGTAAGAAATTCATTTCGGTAACCAAATAATCCTCGAGAGGGAATCAAAAATTCCAGACGGGTCCGGTTTCCCATTGGATGCATATGGGACAACTCTCCTTTCCGGATTCCCATTTTTTCCATAACTGCCCCTACGGAAAACTCCGGAACATCTACTACCAGTCTTTCCATGGGTTCGCACAGAACGCCGTCAATTTCCTTATAAAGTACCTTCGGGGTGCTGACCTGAAATTCATACCCCTCCCTCCGCATTGTTTCAATCAGGATTGCCAGATGCATTTCTCCACGTCCGCAGACAGTAAAGGCTTCTGTAGTGGAGGTTTCGCTAACTCGCAGAGAAACGTCTTTTAGCAGTTCCTTGAATAACCTGTCCCGCAGATTTCGGGAAGTAACAAATTTGCCTTCCCGGCCGGCGAAAGGACTGTCGTTGACCATAAAAGTCATTTCTACCGTAGGATCAGAGATCTTGACAAAGGGAAGGGGCTCCGGCTTTTCCACATCACAGAGCGTATCTCCGATGGTCACGCCTTCAATGCCGGACAACGAAACAATATCACCTAAAAGTGCTTCGGCAACCGGAACCCGGGCTAATCCTTCAAACTGATATAGATTAACTACCTTTGCTTTTACCTTGGGACGGTTTCCGTGGTAATCGCACAAAACAATATCCTGTCCCTGTTTTAAAATTCCCCGTTCAATCCGGCCGATGGCAATCCGACCTACATAGTCATTGTAATCGATAGCGGAAATCAGCATCTGTGCAGGCGCGGTTTCATCGCCGCTGGGAGGATCGATATAGCTAAGAATGGTGTCAAGGAGTGGCTTCAGATCCGTCATGGGCCCATCGGGGGAAAGTCCTGCAATGCCTTGTCTTGCTGATGCAAAAATAACTGGAGACTCCAATTGTTCATCGGTTGCATCCAAATCCAGAAGTAGTTCTAAAACCTCATCTACTACTTCAGTGGGACGGGCATCCGGTCGGTCAATTTTATTGACAACAATAATTACCTTATGCCCCAGTTCCAGTGCATGCTGCAACACAAATCGGGTTTGTGGCATTGGCCCTTCAAACGAGTCTACCAGTAGAAGAACCCCGTTGACCATTTTCAGAATCCGTTCTACTTCGCCGCCGAAATCCGCGTGCCCTGGGGTGTCAACAACATTAATCTTGACCCCGTTATATTCAATGGCTGTATTTTTGGCTAGAATAGTGATTCCACGTTCCCGTTCCAAGTCGTTAGAGTCCATAACGCGGTCGGCAACTTCCTGGTTTTCCCGAAAGACACCGCTTTGTTTGAGCATTTCATCTACCAGAGTGGTTTTTCCGTGGTCAACATGGGCAATAATGGCCACATTTCTCAGATTTTCGCGAATCAACTTGTTTGTTTCCTTTCCTCTTTTATACTAAACTTCTTTATTATACTATATTTTTCAGAAAAAATCAAGAGACGGCCTGCTTGAGACATAAAAAATTCCGCTTTCATAGAAAAAAATTATAGAACGTGGCTTTTATCAATATGAACTACGGCAAAATAATGACCGTCTAGACCGGAAACCATTCTTGCAATTTCTTCTTTGACTTGTCTGTCGGACAGCAAACAGTGATAAGGGACAACCGCGTCAAAAATCACATTGGTGTGAGTAGTACCGATTACCATGCGGAAATCGTGAATTGTAATATCTGGGTCAATTCCTCGAACCAGTTCCGCCACAATCTGTCTTGTTTGGGATGTGAGGTCATCATCGGTTACAATCGGATCCATATGGATAGTGGCTTGGCATTGCAGAATCCGGGCCAGGTCTTTTTCAATATTGTCAATCGTATCATGGGTTTTTAGAAAATCTGCGTCTGCAGGGACCTCTGCATGCAGAGAAATAAGAACACGTCCAGGGCCGTAATCATGTACAATTAGGTCATGAATTCCCTGAACTTCTGGATGTGACAGTACGATTTGCTGAATTTGTTCTACCAATTCCGGTGCTGGCGGTTGTCCCAGCAGGGGGCCTACCGTGTCTTTAATGGCACCGATTCCGGTTTTCAAAATAAACAGTGCAACTAAAAGTCCGCAGTAAGCGTCAATGCTGATTTTTGTAAAATGTTCAAAAAACATAGATAACAGAACAACTTCCGTGGCGACACAATCATTGAGACTGTCTGCGGCAGTAACTTTCATGGCTGCGGAATCAATTTTTTTTGCAATTTTTCGGTTGTAAAATGCCATATAAAGTTTTACTGCTACAGATGCTGTTAAAATAACGATTGCAAGCAAACTAAAATCTACCGGTTCCGGCCGAAAAATTTTTTCCAGAGAAGATTTGCCCAATTCAAAGCCCATCAGAAGAATCAGTACAGCAACTAGTAGACCGGAAATGTATTCCATACGCCCATGCCCAAAGGGGTGCGCGGAATCTGGCTTTTGTCCTGCAATACGAAAACCGATCAGGGTGAGAACCGATGATCCTGCGTCTGACAGGTTGTTAAATGCATCGGCTGTTACAGCAATCGAACTGCTGAGAATCCCGACCAGTAATTTTCCGGCAAATAAAATTAAATTCAAAATAATTCCGACAATGCCGCACAGCATACCGTACGCCTGGCGCACCTTAGGGGAAGCGATGTCGGTTCGGTTTGGAATAAATAATTTGGCAAGTAATCCGATCATAAAAGTGCCTCTCACTTATTTATGTGTTTTTTTATTATAACATGATTTCCTATTTTTGTCAAGTTTTTTGCCATTTATTTCTTAAAAAGAATAGAAATTTTTTTCCTTTTTGATCTTGACTTTTTTCTGCTCTATTGTTAAAATAAAATAAAAACAACGTCGAAAAATGGGGAATTATATATTGAAACGGATTTGCAGGCAGGATATTATTATTTTAGGCATTGCATTTTTCTTTTGTGCGGCAATCTTTTTACAGATTCGGAGTGAGAATAACGAAAGAACCACGGTCGATACGGCTGTTTTAATGGAAGATGTTTCTTCCGATTGGGAGGAGACTCTTTCGGATAATCCGGAAGGCAGCCAAATTGTGTATTATACTCCCCATGGAAGTAAATATCATTTGTCTTCAGACTGCCGATATCTTGCCCACAGTAAAGCTATTTTGGAAGCAACATTGTTGGAATTGACTGACTTGGGATATGCTCCCTGTTCTGGCTGTGCAAAACAGTAAAGAGCCTTGACTTTTGAAAAGAAATATGCTATAATAAACCCACTTTATTTTCAGGAGGAAATGGTATGAATTATGGTGCGGTAGAAGCCGGCGGAACAAAATTTGTGGTTGCTGTGGGAAATGAAAAAGGCGAAATTTTGGCACGAGAGACCTTCCCTACAGTACAACCAGCTGAAACTATTGCGAAGATCTTTACCTTTTTTGACCGTTATCCGGTTCGTGCCATTGGAATTGCTTCCTTTGGACCGGTGGAGCTTGATCCTGCCAGCCCTAACTACGGGAAAATTACAACAACACCCAAACCGGGTTGGTCCGACTGTGCATTGCTTACACCGGTCCGCGAGCGGTATCAGATTCCAGTTGGCTTCGATACGGACGTGAATGGCGCTGCTTTGGGGGAACTGCGTTTTGGTGCTGCACAAGGGCTTTCCAGCTGTCTGTATTTGACTGTTGGCACTGGAATTGGCGGCGGTATGGTGATTGATGGAACACCGGTTCACGGGATGCTTCATCCGGAAATGGGACATATCAAAGTCCGCCGGCATTCCCAGGATGTTTTTCCAGGGTGTTGCCCTTTTCACAAGGATTGTCTGGAAGGGTTGGCCTGCGGTTCTGCGATGGAGAAACGGTGGGGGAGAAATGGGGCCGATATTCCTGCAGATTCTATTGCCTGGGAAATTGAAGCCTTTTATTTGGCGCAAGCGATTGTAAACTATATTTTGATTTTATCTCCTGAAAAGATTATTTTGGGTGGCGGCGTAATGAAACAGCGTCAGTTGTTTCCGAAAATTCGGCAAATGGTGATGCATGAGTTGAATGGGTATCTGCATAAACCTCAATTGCTTTCCTTAATTGATTCGTATATTGTACCTCCGGCTCTGAGGGATAACGCCGGTATTTGCGGTGCGGTAGCGCTGGCCATGGATGAAGAAAAAAAATATTGAACTAAGAACGGACGTCAGAAAGAAGACGTCCGTTTTTTTAATTTTTTGTGACTTCCCGACAAGATATACTTTTTTTATTCTTTTCCCGTGTCTCTTTTGGGAAAAACGGGAAAATTCCCTAAGAAATATTGGAAAACGGCCGACAAAAAAAGATTGCAATTTCTTGGGAAATTCGATATAATGGACATGCTGTAATACAGCAACACACAAACAACATATTACATAAGGAGGAAACAAAAATGTATCAGATGTCTGGAAAAATATACCGAGAATTGCCGGTGGAATTAATTTACAGAAATCCACTTCAGCCCCGGAAAGAGTTTCGTCTGGAGGAACTGACTGAACTTGCCGAAAGTATTTCCAGTATTGGAATTATTCAACCCTTGACTGTACGCTACCGTGGAGATGCAGAATATGAAGTAGTGGCAGGGGAACGGAGATTGCTTGCGGCAAAGATGGCCGGTTTACAGCGTGTACCTTGTTTGATTGTAGATGCGGATAATCGCTCCACTGCCCTAATGGCTATGGTGGAAAATTTGCAAAGGAAAGATTTAAACTTTTTTGAAGAGGCCAATGGTATTGCGTTTATTCTGGACTTGTTGGACTTGACCCAGGAACAGGTAGCCAATAAATTGGGAAAAAGTCAATCCGCAATTGCAAACAAACTGCGCCTTTTGAAACTCTCCCAAGAAATTCAAGCAGTTATCCTACAGAATGGATTGAGCGAACGGCATGCCCGGGCTTTGCTAAAGCTTCCGGATAACGACAGTCGGAAGAAAGTTTTGGAATTTGCAATAAAGCGGAAACTGCGGGTTTCTCAGCTGGAAGCTTATATTGAACGGGTACTGCAGGAAAAACCTGTCGAGGAAAAACAGCCGTCCACTTCGAAAACTGCAGTTCCGGTGGGGAAGGGCGGATGCCGGGATTTGCGGGTTTACCTAAATACGCTGAATCAGACAGTGGATCTGATGAAAAGCTCCGGAATTTCTACCTGGATGGAACGAACGGAAGACCCTGCGCATATTACGTATAAAATTGAAATTGCAAAATAAAAACACAGCCGGGAACCAAAGTTTCCGGCTGTGTTTTTATTTTGCATCAGTCTTAGTTTGTTACACAAAGTGGTTTTTTTGCAAAAGGTTTAAGAAAGCCCTAATATTAAAATTTTGGTTGTTCTACCGACATCATGGCATAGGCATTGAGACTTTCGTCTGCCTGTCGTCCTGCCAACCACTCATAATAGCCTTGTGCTCCGATCATAGCTGCGTTATCTCCGCATAGTGCTGGTGCAGGCAGAAATAGCTCTACCCCTTTTTTCGCACAGACATCTGTCAGCATTTCCCGCAAATGTTGATTGGCACTTACGCCTCCTGCTAAAACCAGACGATGGGTATTCTGTTCCGCTGCGGTGACTGCTTTCCGCGCCAAAACCGAGCATACTGCATAACTGAAAGAGGCCGCAAGATCCGCTTTCTGCAGCTCTAGGCCGGCTTGCTGTGTGTGATGCACATGATTGATTACGGCTGTTTTTACACCGGAAAAACTAAAATCAAAGGGTGCGTTTTCAAATTCTACCTGAGGAAAACGGATAGCGAAAGGATTGCCCTGCACGGCCATGGCCTGCACCTTAGGACCCCCGGGATATCCCAACCCCAGAACTCTTGCCACTTTGTCAAATGCTTCTCCTGCCGCGTCGTCTCTGGTTTGTCCAAGAATGCGGTAATCGGTATAGTCCGATACCTCGACAATATGACTGTGTCCGCCGGATACAATCAACGCGGTAAACGGTGGGGTCAATTGGGGATAGGTCAGGTAGTTTGCCGCTACATGTCCTCGAAGATGATGCACCGGAATCAAAGGCTTTTTTAGAGCAAAAGCCAGACTTTTTGCATAGTTGACTCCCACAAGCAATGCGCCGATTAAGCCGGGCGTGTAGGTGACGGCAACCGCGTCCGGCGTTTCGCCCGCCAATGCTCGGGTGACTAATGACTCAATGACTTCTACATGGGCCCTGGACGCAATTTCTGGAACCACACCGCCATAAATTTCATGAATCGGAATCTGAGAAATTACTTCGTTGGTTAGAATTTGCCGCCCATCTTCTACTAGGGCGGCAGCTGTTTCGTCGCAGGAGCTTTCAATCGCTAACAGTTTCATGGATGATTTTATTCCTTTGTTCAGTTTTCTTGTCCGGATAGGTAGCGGAAGATTTCTGCTACCGATAATTCCTGGGCCGGAAAGGTATGATACTCGCTTTCAAAAAAGCGATCAATTCCGTGGGCGTCGGAGTTTTGAATCCACCGACGGTTTTTGGCCGCGGAATAGTCGCTGTACACTTCCACTGTGGGAAAATCCCGGTTTTTCTCACTGTATTCTTCCATACCACCCAGCACACCGCCGATACTGAATGCCTCCCGGTCAATATGGGCGGGAATGGCGATTCCACCGTACCGACCTACCAGGTCATACAGACCGTGCAGGGGAATGGAGGAAGAGGTCAGCAGCATTCTGGATTCGCTGCTTTGGCTTCCGTCCGGATGATGGATAATCTGGTTTCCAAAAATGTCTGGTGCATTTTCTAAAGGAAGCATTCCCAATTCCACAAAATGTTCAAAGCGTTCCGCATCTGCTAACGTAGAGAAAAGGCAAACCACATGGATTTCCTCCGCAGTTTGCAATTCCATGCCGGGCAACGCCAGTAGCCCCGCTTTTTCCGCAGCCGCCAGGAATGCCGGACAGTTGCGACAGGTATTATGATCCGTCAAGGCAATGGCATTGAGTTCCTTTGCCAGTGCGCATTCCACAATCAATTCGGGCGTAAAACTATCGTCGCCGCAAGGGGAAAGGCAGGAATGAATATGAAAGTCGTATACAATATCCATTGAGTTATGCTCCGATCTGTGACAGCAATACAGCACAGTCAAATTCTGACAGATCGGTACGCAGTAAATTTATCTGCATCATTTCCGCTTTTTTTCGTAAAATTTCAGTGGGTTCAATGCCGTCACAGAGAATTAGACAGGATACTTCTGCGATAGAGGCGGGGGCCATAATGTTGTGATTTGTCATGACCGTCAGCCAGGCATCTCCGGTTTGAGCTTTGTCAATCGCATGGCTGATCAGATCGCCGCAGAAGCCACCGGTAATTTCCATGGTTTCATCAGAAATATAAACCGGACGGAAAATATTGTTTTCCAGTAACGTTCGTACCGATAGGGGATTTTGAAAGGTCAATGCAAATTCTCCTTTCCTTTACCTCGTCGTAGGCGGACTATTCTGGTCTCGCTGACGGACGCATCGTTCTTCTGTGATCCTTCCGTTGACAATGTCTTCTGCATATGCGCGGCAGGAGGGTGCGCCGCACAAGCCGCAATCTAGACCGGGCAGAGTATGAGTAATTTTTTCAATCATGTTTAATTTTTCCAGTGCTTTTCCGGTATCTTCATCCAGCCGGAATGCCGGAAGATATTCCACTGGCGTAGTCCAGCAGTATTGACTGTAATCCTCATTCCGGGGATCGAAGTGATTCAGGGAAACCGGAAGAAATTTTCGAAGGGCCTGAATTCTGGCTCGGGCGACAAAGGGATTTTCCACATTCAGTACGCCGCCCACACAGCCTCCCGGACAAGCGCTGAGTTCTACAAAATCCAGGTGATTTAACTTGTCATCTTCAATTTCTTCTAGAACCTTGATCGCGTTTTCAATACCGTCGGCAGCTAAGTATTTGTCTTTCAGCAGGGCAGCGGATTCTCCTCCGGCAAAGGACCAACTGATACCTACCAGGCCAGAGGCGGCCAGCTGTTCTGGAACAGTAATATCCTTCATTACGTTCAGTAATCGCAGATAAACGTCACTACAGCTAAGCACCCCGTCGATAAGCCGTTCTGTGTGTCCAAAAGGGTGTTTTGCTGATGTGACTTTTGCTGGACAGGGGGAAACAAAAAAGATTCCGATTTCTTCCGGTTTCAGTCCAGTCTGTTTGATAGCAGCTGCTCTGGCTTTCTTAGCTGCAATTTCTACCGGAGCCAGGATGGGTAACAGATTGTCGCAGAGATTGGGGAAACGTACAGCAATAAGTTTTTCAATGGCTGGGCAGGCAGAGGAGATGCAGGGACGGGTAAGTTGTTCCCTCTGAAAAATTTTCCGGGTCAGGTCGCTGATGACTTCGGCAGAGCGGGATACTTCAAATACGTCGTCAAATCCAATTCGTTTCAGTCCGGTCAGAACCAGATCTATATCCTCCAGATGGTTAAATTGTCCGTAAAGAGAAGGGGCCGGCAACGCAATGGTATATCGGTAATTGCTTAGTTGTTCAAATCCGTCAAATACAGCCTTTTTGGCATGATTTTGGCAAATTCGGATGCATTCGCCGCAATCAATGCAGCGTTCCTCTATAATATGTGCTTTCCCGTTCCGAATTCGGATCGCTTCGGTAGGACAGCGCTTCATGCAATTAATGCAGCCTTTGCATTTTTCCGTATTCAGCGTTACGGAATGCTGAATCCCTTCCGTCATGAAAATCACCTCGGGTCGTTATTATAAATTTACCTTCATGGTCACTACAGTTCCTGTTCCGATTTCAGATTCCACAGTCATTTCGTCAGTATATTTCTTCATATTTGGAAGTCCCATTCCGGCTCCGAAGCCTAAGGCACGAACATTTTCGGGGGCTGTGGAAAATCCTTCCTGCATAGCCTGTTCCACATTTTCGATTCCGGGGCCGTGATCAGTCAGGATAATTTCAATGCAATCGTCATAAATGTTGACATCTGCTGTTCCGCCGCCAGCGTGAATAACCGTGTTGATTTCTCCCTCATACATGGCAATGGCGACGTTGCGTATGACTCTGGCATCAATTCCCGATTGCTTGAGAATCCGCTTTGTGTCGGAAGACGCAGAACCGGCAGCCAAGAAATCTGTTCCATCAATGTCGTAGTGTAGTGATAGCTTTGGTTCCTTCATTGCTTTTTTACCTCGGTACCCACCAGTCCGTTGGAATACAGTAGTCCGCAGGCGCAGTACATCCGCAGACCAGTAGCAAGAATCACCATATTGGCTTGTTTCGCCAGGTCAATAATTGTCTGATCCGGTTTTTTGCCTCGTACAAAAACAATACACCGCATATCCATCATTTCCGCTGTCCGGACTACCTGAGGATTTACCAGTCCGGTCAACAGGACGGACTGATCTTTGACAAAGGCCAGTACGTCGCTCATCATATCTGCTCCGCAGGCGGAATAGACACTGGTTTCGAGCAATTCTCTGCCGGTATAAACTTCAGCAGAAAGCAGTTCTGCGATTTTGGAAATTTTCATAAAATTCACTCCTGGCAGTATTTCGATCCGATTTATACCTCCGACCGATTTTTTGTTAAGAATATAATAGCATAGAAAACAATATTTGTCAAGTGCTGTCAATTTGTTCCTTACCAGTTTTTTTGTATTGTCAATTCAAGAAAAATTTAATATAATGGAGTAAGCGGGAGAAACATCTTCCCGCATAGCAGAGAAGGGAGGCTTCGTGCACCGGACAGCGGATGCATGAAAAGCGTATATGAAAATAGAGCAGATCGATGCAAACAAAATTCGGGTGACAGTTGATTCCCGGGACCAGGCGGAGTTCGGCGTTACATATGAATCCATGGATTACAGCGATTCCAATACCCGTAGACTCTGTGAAAAAATTATGACCTTGGCTCGGACACAAGTCGGTTTTTCTGTAGGCAATGCCAAACTACTTGTGGAAGCTCGGCAGTCCTGCAACGGTTCCGTGACACTGTATTTATCCAGGGTGCCCGTTCTGTTAGAGGATACGCAGTTGTACTGCCAGACCTTGGTTTATCGCAGCCCGGACTATCTTTTAGATAGCCGCAGACTCTTTTCTGAGATGGATCCGGACGGTACTCGGGCGGAAATGTATCTGTGGGAGGGAAAATATTATCTTTATTTGGAACTAATGTCTACACATCAGCAGGCGAAAGGAACGGTTTCACGGTTTTTAGAATATGCGGAACGGTCCCCTCTAAGCCGGGCGTTTCTGCGGGAACATGGGGTCTGTTTGGAAAACGCGGCTATGTTTTTGCTAAGGAAAGCTGATGGGGCTTTTATAAAAAAATAGGGGATTGACATTTGAGGCTGAGTATGGTATAATAAATTGTAAATGTGAATTTATTTCAGGTTTACATCCTTTATTTTTTTCTCTCCCATCTTTTTTCGGATTCCATTATCATTGGGAATCCGCTTTTTTTATCTGAAATTACTTGACATAAGATAAGATTTATGTTATACTATAATTAATTTTTTAAGAAAAAACAGGAGGAGATCGGGATGAGCGCAGAAAACGTTGCACCTGCGGAAACCGCCACAATTTTGGTGGCGGACGATGACCATGAAATTGTCCATGCGGTTTCCAAACTGCTGGAAATGGAAGGTTACCGCGTTATTTGCGCCTATGATGGAATGGATGCTCTGGATAAAATGGTGGGAGAGCGGATTCATCTGATTATTATGGATGTGATGATGCCCCGGTTGGATGGGCTTTCTGCGATCATGGATATCCGCAAAACTAGAAACATCCCGATTATTGTCCTTTCTGCAAAGACGGAAGACAGCGATAAAATTTTGGGTCTGTCGATGGGGGCGGATGATTATATTACCAAGCCTTACAATTCCATGGAGCTTTTAGCTCGAGTACAGTCCCAGTTGCGGCGGTATATGCGTTTAGGGGATGTGCTTCAGTCGGGAAAAAGCGAAATTGTTCGTGTGGGCGGTTTGCAGTTTGATACCGGTGCAAAACAGCTGTATGTGGACGGGGAACCTATAAAACTGACAGCAACCGAGTTACGGATTGTGGAGCTACTGATGCGAAATGCCGGCCGAATTTATTCCGCGCAGGAAATTTATTCCAAATGCTGGAACGAGGAAGCCTACGCAGTGGAAAACACTGTAATGGTGCATATCCGCCGGATCCGAGAAAAAATCGAAATTAATCCTCGGGAACCCCGCTACCTCAAAGTCGTATGGGGTGTTGGGTACAAAATCGAAAAGCTACCGGAAACCAATCCGGCCTGATCGAAAAACAAGGAGGCGGGTGCTGTGAAAATATTGCGGAGCAGCTGGGCGAAGGGCCTTGCCTTTCTATTTGTCTTTCTGTTTGCATTTTTAGCCTGTTTCAGTGCTGTAACCGCATATGAGTCGGGAATGATTTACGATGTGTTTACTTCACCGGAATTTTTGCAAAGCCGGGGATATAAACTGAGGCTGGTTTCGATAGTTCGGGCGTTGGAAGATGTTGCGAATCAGTATTTGCGGTACGGCAAGGTTCCGGGATTGGGACGGATGGCTGAATTTCAGGATCAGTTTCTGTTTTTTGCATCGGCAGGGAATACGGTTTATACAAATATGGAACAGAACCAGGTTTCTTATGAGGAACTTTATGAACAATATTCCATAGTTTACGGTTTGGTGTCTGGCGCGGAAGGCGGGCAGTCGGTACCATACTACTATCTATATGAATATTATGATTTTCGACAATCTTTTTCCGATCCGGTTTATGATTCTGTGGAAATCTATATTGTTCCCCGAAGCGATTTTCTGACGGAATACGATACGGCCTGGATAGCTTCAAAATCCGCAGCGCTTCGAGGTCTTGTCTTTTTTTCCCTTGCTATTGTATGTTCTGTTTTCCTTATGATTGTCAGTGGAACCGTCCGTTCGTCTGGCAATCCGGTGACTCTGTGCGCCCTGGACCGGGTTTATTCTGAATTTACTCTCCTTGTGTGTGGGGGGGGGGGAGCCGGGGCTGTTCTGCTCCTGCGTCAGGAAAATTACGATCGGCTTCAGCAGGCGGTTAATCTGTTTTCTCCTTCCTTTTCAGTGTTCCGTTGGCTGTATGCTGGTGCGTTTCTGGGTTGCTTCGGGCTTTGTTTGCTGGCATTGCTTTCCATTGTTCGGAAGGGGAAACAACTGGCTTTTTTCCGAACGACGCTAACCTGGGCGTTATGCAGACTCCTCTGGAAGTGTCTGAAATGGACCGGACGCGGATTAAAACATGTCTGGGAGGCTTTTTTGTCGATTACTCCTTATGGCAAAAGCGGTCCCGGCCGGCGTCTGTTTTTGCGGCAATTGCTTTTCTCTGTGCTGGAAGGCGTTCTTCTTTTTGTTTTTCTGTTTTGCTTTGTTTCCTTTCGTCCGCTTGTCGGCCTGATTCCTTTATTGCTTCTATGTATTTGTGTCATGGTTCAGGTTTGGCTTAACAACCGGGATTATCGGGAACTTGGCAAACTTCTGGATCATATTCAGCGTCTGCAGGCTGGGGAATTAGATTACGCAGCCTATGTACATCCAAAGTCTCAGGTGTATCCTTACGAGTTGCAGCTACGGACTATTGGACAGGGAATGGATTCCAGTATGCGCAGTCAACTGCGTTCCGAGCGGATGAAGGTGGACCTGGTTACTAATGTTTCCCATGATTTACGTACTCCGTTGACTTCTTTGATTGGATATTTGGATCTGTTGGCCAAGCTGGAGCTCTCTCCGGTGGCACGGGATTATGTTAATGTGCTTACGGACAAGGCCAATCATTTAAAAAATTTAGTTTCGGACGTATTTGTTTTGGCGAAGGCCACCGGCGGTGATGAAGATGTTGCATTGGAAAGGATTGACCTGTTTGTTCTGTGTGAACAAACCTTAGCGGACTTGGAGGATGCGGTGCTCCGTTCTGGTCGGGAAATCCGGGTTAGTCGAGAGGAGGTTTCTGCACCGATTTTATCTAACGGTACAAAAGTATATCGAATTTTTCAGAATCTGATTGACAATGCTCTGAAATATTCCATGCCAGGAACTAGAATCTGGGTCAATATGCACATTGATGGGGAATTTGCTCGGGTTCAGGTGAAAAACACCGCAGGGTATGAAATGCATTTTTCTAAAGAAGAGATTTTAGAGCGGTTTTTCCGGGGAGACTCGTCCCGGACTGGAGATGGAAGCGGACTGGGGCTTGCTATCGCTAAAAGTTTTGCCGATCAGTTGGGTGGGTTGCTGGACATTACCATCGACGGAGATCAGTTTTCGGCGGAAATTTCGTTTCGGTTGACGGAGGAAAATGGATTATCTTAAAGGAATCTTAAAATTTCTCCGTGTTGATTTTTAAAATTTTTCAGCGTATAATGGGTATTATTCAATAAATGAAAGGAAAAACGAATTATGCCTGTTCTTGATATCCGTTCGATCTGCAAAACGATCAGCGGCCGTAAAATTTTGGATCAGATTAGTTTTACGGTGGATTCCGGTGAGATTGTGGGTTTTCTTGGACCAAATGGATCTGGGAAAACGACAACGATTAAAATGATTATGGGATTGCTTTCCATTGATGAGGGGGAAATTTTTATCAATGGATGCAGTGTGAAGAAAGAGTTTGAAAAAGCTCTTTGCCGCGTGGGGGGAATTATTGAAAACCCCGAAATGTACGGTCATCTCTCTGGGTGGACCAATCTGAAGATGTTTGCCAACATGCATGGTAATATTTCCGAAGAAACCATTGAGGAAACCGTGCGTATGGTTCATTTGGAGGATCGAATCAGCGACAAAGTTCGGCGATATTCGTTGGGAATGCGGCAGCGTCTTGGCGTGGCGCAAGCTGTCCTGCATGAACCGAATCTTCTGATTCTGGACGAGCCGACCAATGGGTTGGATCCGGAAGGAATTAAAGAACTGCGGGATACGCTTCGTTCTTTTGCAGAAAAAGGGGCTGGGGTACTGGTTTCCAGTCATTTGCTGGCGGAAATGCAACTGATGTGCGATCGGGTGTGTATTATTGAAAAAGGCCGTCTGATTGCCAAGCAGTCTCTGCGGGACCTTACCGAAGTTCAGGCAGGGGAACTCCTGTCCTATCATTTTGATGTGGGAGAGCCGGAACATTTTGTCCAATTGTTGCGGCAGATGCCGGCGCCGGAACCTCGGATGGAAGGAAGTAGTGTTGTTCTTCCTGCGACCCGGGAAAAGGCCGCGGAATTGGTCCGTCTTCTTGTGGAGCATCAGATTCCTGTTTACGGACTGTATCCCGAACAGAAATCTTTAGAAACCGCGTATCTGGAAGTTACAAAGGGTCTGTCTCATATGGTGGGAACGGAGGGCGGACAATGAAAAAGATTCTATGTCTGACGCGCAACGAGTATGTTAAACAGCTGAAAAAACCTTCGATTCTTGTGCTTCTGATTGTGCTTTCCGCAATTCTGTTTTTTAGCCCTCTGTTTTGGGCCGGAATTGAAAAACTAAATGAAGTTTCTATGAGTGGCTATGATACACCTTCCGAACGGGCTGAAAATCGCCGAGAAGTTGCGGAATATTATCAGGATACCATTGTGGAAAATCCCGAAGAACAATCTTTTTTTGAAATTCAGATCACATATTTTCTTACTCAGGCACAAGCTTATGAGCAGCTGGCGCAAGCCGGTCTGACTACGCTCAGGGATTGGCGAAGTTCGATGATTAACGCCTATGTGGAAGCCTGTGGTCAAGTCGCGGAATATGAAGCCCATGTGAAGGATCGTCCGTTCCCTGCGCCGTCGGATTCCTATCATTTTATGTATGGTTGGACGGGAGATGTGCAGGCCGACGCGGAAAGCTATCAGATCGCTCTTCAGACGCGGGATGAAAATTACCGGGAAATTGTCAAAAACGACTATTTCGGATATATTCGTCAACTGCGTGATAATTATCGGCAAGAATGGGATGCCGCCAAACAGGATTTGGAGCGGCTTAAAGCAACGGCTGCGGAAAACGATACGGAAGAAAATCTTCTGGCGGTGGAAAATCAGGAATGGGTTTTGCGCGGATATGAGTCAGAGGACGCTCGTCTTTCCATGATTCTGGAACGACAGATTGCTTTTGACGATTCCTGGAAAAATAAAACCCTTTCCCTATGGGAGCAGAATGCAGTTAATATGCAGCATGATTATCAGCTAATGAGTTATGCGGAATTTTCCCAGTCTGGACGGCAGAGTGGGATCACTTATGAAGAATATCGGAACAGCGTTTTGGAAAGCCGCAGTAAACTGACTGATGAGATTACCTTATACTGTTATAGTTTGGAGCATGACACGCCTCTTTACAATGTTTCCGATTCTGTTTTGGATTCTGCTCGTCTGCTGTCTTCTAAAAGTGTCGGATGTCTGATTTTAGTAACATTGTTTGGAATTATTCTTGCGTCCGGTATTGTGTCTAAGGAGTTTTCTTCCGGTACGGTTCGTTTGCTTCTGATCCGACCGGTAAAGCGATGGAAAATTCTGCTTTCAAAATACCTGATGGTACTGTCTCTTTGTCTGGGACTGACGCTGCTGACTTATGGGGCATATTTGCTTCTGCCGTCGGTTTTGCTGGGGGGGAGTGATTTTGCCAATCCGTATTTGTATCTCGTTGGAGAAACGGTTTTTCAGGTCCCATTTCCTTTATATCTGTTAGGCCAAGTTATGATTACCTTTCTTTCCGTGGCATTCTGTGTTACGTTTGCGTTTTTCCTGTCTACGCTTAGCCGCAACACCGCCCTGGCTGCGATTCTTAGTGCTGGTTTAGCATTCAGTCCCCTTTTCTGCGTAATTTTGTCTCTGTTCCATACGACGTTGATGAAAATCTTACTTTGGACACCTTTCTTTTATGTAGATCTGTCTTATTGGGTCTTTGGTGAGGAAAGCTTGCTTTTGTCCATGTTTAACGGGCAAATGGATGCCTTTGCCCATCCAGGTGTTGGTATGGCATGGTTGGTTCTTCTTACGATTGGAATGCTGGTAGGTTCCTTTACGTTCTTTCGAAAACACGATGTGAAAAATTGATAGATTTTTGTTGCCGCCCCAGATGGGGCGGCGGAATGGAGTTTATTATGAAACGTTTTTTTATCTTGTGTCTGACTTTCCTTGCCGGTTTTTTCCTGGTGAAGTTTCTTCGGAGTCCGCGGAATTATTTTGTATATGAATTAAAAAAGCGCCTATAAAAATTTAATTTGTACGGAAAACATTTCAAGATGATATGAAATATTAAAAAAATATAATTTGGGAGGAAACCGATGAAAACTTCTTTGCGGAAAACATCGGACAAGCTAAGGGTGCCTTTCTTGTGCCTTTTAGCGGCAGGTATTGTGACGATTGTTTTAACAGGACTATATTGGTGGAAAGGATATGCGCCTTTCGGGAATAACTCTTTAGTGTGTATGGATGCTGAAATTCAGTATCTTGATTTTTTTGCATATTTAAAAGATGTGCTTTCAGGTAAAAGCAGCATTGCTTATGTATCAGGAAAAATGCTGGGCGGGACTGGTATTGCGCTATTTAGTTATTACCTTTCCTCTCCGTTTAATCTCTTGGTTGTATTTTTTGAAAAGCAATCTTTACATAGTTTTTTTGATCTTGTTGTTCTCCTGAAGTTGGCTGCTGCAGCTGCAACTTTTTGTTATTTTATTCAAAAGCGGTTTTCCGGAACTGTAAAAAGCTATTATGGAGTTTTGCTTGCCGCAAGCTATGCACTGATGTCATACAGTATTACGCAAAGCAGTAATATTATGTGGTTGGACGGGGTATATATGCTTCCATTGATGCTGTTGGGCGTCTGGAATGTAATTTATAAAAGAAAGTGCCTTCCGTTGATTGTTTTTACGGGCCTTTCAATTTTGTTTAACTGGTACAGTGCCGGAATTAATTGCATTTATACTGGGTTCTGGTTTATTTTGGAGTATCTGTTGTTTTTGTCCCAAAAACAGGAAAAAGAATCTTTGCGATTTAAGTCTGAATTTTTTTCCGCAGCAAAGACTTTCGGGCGATATGCTGCATCTATGGCTGGCGGTGTTGCTCTTTCGGCCTGTCTTTTCTTGCCTACGATTGCGGCGTTGGGAGACGGAAAGGGCCATGGGGATTGGGAACTTCTTACAAATACCTTTTTACAAAATGCGGCTGGAATTATTCAAAACTTCACGGTCGGATCTATTAGCGGGCGAGGAAGTGTCTCCCTGTACTGTGGGTCGCTTGCATTGTTAGGATGTTTCTGTTATTTTACCGCAAAAAATATATCTGTGAAGCGGAAGAGTATTTACGGACTTGCGTTGGCGATTTCTGCACTGATGTATTGTTGGCAGCCTTTTTTCTTTTTGTTTTCCATGTTTAAATCAGCTTCTTCTTATTGGTATCGTTATGCATATGTTTCGGTATTTTTACTTGTTTTTATTGCCGCAGATTATTTTTCGCAGCAAGAAGAACACAGGTTTTCCCAAAACGGTATGGTAAAGAATGCTCTTATTTTTTCCGGTATTTTATTGACCCTGTCTTATGTAAAACCGGTTTGGCCGCTCAATCGCGTTTATTATACCGTTGCTGCAATTGTTGCAACGGCTGTGGTGTGCACGGCGCCGCGGTACATACAAGCGTTCCGTTCCAGGCGACGGTTGAGGGTTGTTTCAGCGGGAATGGTTGTGGCGATTGTATGTCTTGAAATAGTATGCAATACGTCGTTTCTTATGGACAGATACCATACAAGCACCGTAGAAGAATTTCAGCTTTATACGGAACATACAGAAAACTTGATTCATGAAATACAGCAAAACACGCCCGGGTTTTATCGGATTTCTCAAACAGTGCCAAGAGGAAACAGCGCCGGTGAGGTCACTGCAAATTACAATGAATCCTTAGCTTACAACTACAGTTCTATTACCGGTTATTCATCTGCCGGAGATTCCCGTCAGCAAATTTTTTTAGACCGATTAGGATATAAAAGTTATGGAGAAACCCCGTTATGTGTCGTGAATACTTCACTGCTTGCTGCGGATTCTTTGCTTGGGGTAAAATATATTATTTCACCGAATTCTATAAACGGTTTGACTGTTGCGGAAGAATATACTGCAAGTGGGGAGAATACAGTATATGAAAATCCATATGTTCTTCCGATTGCAGTTGTATATCCGGGAACGGACTTGAAACTTGACGGCACGGAAAACAGTTTTGAATATCAGAATGCTTTGTACAGTCAATTGCTTGGCGAGGAGGCAAATCTGTATACAAAATTGGATTATCAACGTGGGACAGAAGCGAAAAAGGCAACTTATCAGCTCAACCTTCCCGCAGGAAATTACGCAGTCTACGGAAATATTCTTTCAGAGTACGATATGAATGCAGTTTTGCATTTTGAAAACGGGATATTTCAAAAGTATTCCCAATGGCTGTCTCCCAGTGTTTTTTATATTCCGACAGAACCGAATCAGCCGTCGGTAACGGTTGTGCTGGATGCGGCCAATGAGCTGTCTGTAACGGAGGAACAATTTTATGCGCTGGATTTGGATCGGCTGAAAGCTGTGACAGATGCCATTAAAGATCGGGACAATGGGGAGTTTTCCTTTTTCGGAGAACATGCTGTCTGTCGGGTATCCGCGCAGGAGGGGGACCTTCTTTATATTGCTGTTCCATATCATCAAGGTTGGACCATTACAAAGAATGGGAAAGAAATAGATCCAGATTTATTTGGAGAATGTATGCTTTCGATTCCTTTGGACGACGGTGAGAATGTTGTTGAGCTGAAATACAAGGTTCCGATGCTGAAAACAGGAATTACTGTCAGTGCAATTACTCTTGTTGGGCTTGTCGGTTACGGATGCCTGTCAAAAAGAATACGTAAGAAAAAAATTACTTTGGAGGAATGAGGCGAATCTTATGATCTATTCTATTCAGAATCAAAGCTTGTCTGTTCGGATTAGCCGCCAAGGTGCAGAGTTGCAATCGATTCTTTTGGACGGACGGGAGTACCTTTGGCAGGGCGACCCGGTTGTTTGGGGTGACCGTTCCCCTGTTCTGTTCCCAATTGTTGGCCGGATTAAAAACGGGTCGGTCTATCAGTATCAAGGGAAAGCATATCAAATTCATTCCCCCCATGGATTTGCCGCCGGTTCGCTGTTTGCTGCGGAACAAACCGCGTCGGACCGATGCTGTTTTCGGCTTACCGATTCGGAACAGACCCGGGCGTCCTATCCGTTTCGCTTCTGCTTTGATGTTACCTACCAGGTTCAAGATAACACTTTGCTCATGTCCTACCGAGTGAAAAATAGGGGAGATGAACCCATGTATTTTTCATGCGGTGCTCATCCCGGGTTTCGGGTCCCCTGTGATGAAACAACCGCGTTTGAGGATTGGTTTTTGGAATTTGATTCCCGGGAGGTTCCGGAGCGAATTTTGCTTTCAGGTCCTTTTCTGTCTGGCCGAACGGAACCGTATCACCTTCAGAAGGGAAGAATTCATCTGCGGCACAGTCTGTTTGATAGCGATGCAGTTATTCTACAGGGCCTCAAGCACCGGACTGTGGCAATTGCTTCTGACAAATCTCCCCATCGGATTACTGCAGAGTGCGGCGATTTTGCGTATCTTGGATTCTGGCATGCCGTTGGAGATTCCTCCCGCTACGTTTGTATCGAACCTTGGGACGGTTTGCCGTCCCACTGGGAAGGAGAGGAAAATCTGGAAACAAAGCCTGCAATCCGGTGTCTTGCTCCCGGCGAGGAAAAGGTATATCATATTACATTTTGTTTCGAATAGGTTTTTGATAAAAGAGAAAAAGCAGGCAGCCCCATAAATTCAAGGGCTGCCTGCTTTTATTTTTTAAGAAAGTGTTTTTGCAAATTTTTTCAAATATTCTCGGAAAGCTGGGCCGATTTCTGGATGGTTGCAGGCGGTTTCCACTTGAGCTTCCATAACGCCCAGTTTATTGCCCATGTCGTAGCGTTTGCCTTCAAAATCCAACGCCAGCATTTTTCCTTCCAACGCCATAGTTTTCATGGCATCGGTCAATTGTAACTCTCCGTTGGAAGCTTTAGGGGTATTGTCTAGGTAAGTATAGATATCTGGTGTCAGCACTAGGCGGCCCAAAATGGTGAAAAGGGACATGATTTCTTCCTTTTTGGGTTTTTCAATCATATCGGTCAAATTGTACAGCTTATCGTTTATTTTTTCTACTTTCATCGTCGAGTATTTCAGAATTGCTTCAGCGGAAACCTCCTGTACGCCTGCGATGCTTTTTCCATGTGCTTCAAATACATCTGTCAGCTGTTTTGTAACCGGGTATTCGGCGTTCATGATTACATCATCGCCGTAAAGAACTACGAAAGGGTCGTTTCCTGTAAATTGTCGGGCCATCATCAGGGCATGTCCGGTCCCCAGCATTTCAGGCTGGCGAACATAAAGAATATTTGCTATGGATGCGATTTCCCGGACTTGGTGCAGCAAATCCGCTTTAGCTGCTCCTCCTTTTTCCAATCGTTCTTCCAACTCCGGTGCCCGGTCAAAGTGATCTTCAATGAGGGTTTTCCCTCTGGAAATTACAATTAAAATATCCTCAATTCCTGCTGCCTTAACTTCTTCTACCAGATATTGCAGTGCAGGTTTATCGACAATAGGAATCAGTTCTTTTGGAATCGCCTTTGTTGCCGGAAGCATCCGTGTGCCCAGACCGGCGGCTAAAATTACGGCCTTTTTAATTTTCATAAAAAATCAAGTCCTTTCTTTTTTTTCATTATATCATATATTTCAGACAATTTCCGGAACGAAAAAAAACAAATTTCTGTCAGAATTCTTCACCTGTTTTGGTAAAGAAACGGCACCGGGAGATTCGGTACAGCTGTTCTTTGTTTTCGATGAGAGCCTGTACTAGTAGAAGCGGGTTTACATTTTTCTGGTTGCCGCAGGGGGCTATTACCCGAATGTTCCATCCGTCTTCTTTCCAGTTAGTTTCCAGAATTTGAAGTTCTTGTTTCAGATCAACAGCTGTAGTTCCTTTTTTCGTCTTTTTTTCTACGGGAATGCTTTCTGCACTCCAGAAATATTCCCATTGTGCAGCTGAAAGGCCTTCCAGTTGAATTTCGTATTCCGCAGCTGCAATTTGATTAAAATCCATTTCGCCTTCGGTAACTTCCACGATTCGCAACCCGGGGCAGAGACAGGCATTTATCCGTTCCTTGAGTTGATTGGCAGGTACCGGTTCATTTAGGCGAATATCCATCAATTCCTTTCGGCCCTCAATTCCCAATGACAGTGGGGCTGAAAAAACCATGTAAGGGTGAGGATTAAACCCTTGGGTTTGCCATACTGGAATCTGCGCTCGTCGCATGGCCCGGGACATACACCGAGTTAGGTCCAGATGGGACATCCAAATGGCGGTATCTTTTTTTTCAAAATGCAGCCTTATCACACTCATCACCTCCGCAGATTTTGGTTATTCCGCATCCGGAGCATTTTTCCCGACAGTTTGGAGAGGTTTTGCTTTGCCTTGCCAGTTCCGCTTCCCGGAGCAAAAAGTTTTTGGAGATGCCGACATCAATCATGTCCCAGGGTAATTCTTCGTCCGGTGAAAAACGGCGTCCAGCATATTCTTCCACGGTCAAACCGCATTCTTTCATTGCTTCCATCCAGGTATCATAACGGAAATGCTCATCCCAGGCGTCCAGCTTGCAGCCTTTTTCCCAGGCTGTTTTTAGTAATTGGCCTAACTGTCTGTTTCCTCGGGAAAATACACCTTCTAAAACGCTGGTTTTTCCTTCATGCCAATGGAGAACCACTTTTCGGGTTGTAATATGTTCTCGCAGCAATCGCTGTCTTCGGTGAATTTCTTCCATAGGAATCTGCGGTTCCCATTGAAATGGGGTAAAGGGTTTGGGGACAAACGTAGATAGACTGACAGTTACTGTTACTCCTCGTCCTTTTTTAGGTTTAATTTGATAGTAATAATCTACAATGCGCTGGGCAAGGTCAGCAATTCCCAAAATATCTTCATCGGTCTCGGTGGGGAGTCCGATCATAAAATATAACTTGACTGCAGTACAGCCTCCTTCAAAGGCAATGCTGCAGGTGTTGAAAATTTCATCTTCGGTAATATTTTTGTTGATTGCATCCCGCAGCCGTTGGGTTCCGGCTTCTGGGGCAAAGGTTAACCCAGAAGAGCGAACGGCTTGCAGCTTGTCCAGAAGTTCTTTGGAAAAGTTATCAATTCGAAGGGAGGGGAGAGCAATATCGATTCCTTTGGGAGTACAGTACTCTGTCAGCAAGTCGGTCAATGGTTCTAGGTGACAGTAATCGCTGCTGGACAGGGAAGTTAAGGAAATTTCATCGTATCCGGTGGAGGCACAGAGTTTTTTTACGTCTTCCATCAACCGTTGCGGTGTTTTCTGTCGCAGCGGGCGATAAATCATTCCGGCCTGACAGAAACGACACCCCCGGATACAACCTCGCATAATTTCCAGCATAATACGGTCATGTACGGTTTTTGCATTGGGCACTACGAATTTATCGGGGGATGGCATTTCGTCTAAATTCTGGATAATTCGTCTGCGGATTTTTTGTCCTGGTTTATGAAGGGACGGGACATAAATGGATTCCATTTCTGCAGCTCTTTGCAAAAACTCCTTTTTGTTTTTCCCGGTGTCTTCATACAGACGCACCAGTTCAGGAAGCATATATTCTCCGTCCCCAATATTAAACAAATCAAAAAAGTCGGCCAACGGTTCTGGATTGACCGCACAGGGGCCTCCGCCTATGACAATCGGCATGGTTTCGTCCCGTTCTGCTGCCAGCACTGGGATGCCCGCAAGGTCTAGCATATTCAGAATATTGGTGTAGCACAGTTCATATTGTAAGGTAAACCCAACAAAATCAGCTGTGCGGATTGATTCGCCGCTTTCCAGCCCATACAGGGGCATCCTATGACGACGTAGCTGCTCTTCCATATCCGGTGCTGGCGCAAAAACCCGTTCACACCATATGCCATCCATCTGATTTAGTATATGATATAAAATTTTAATTCCAAGATGGGACATCCCTATATCGTATAAATCAGGAAAACAGAAGGAAAAACGGACCTGAACAGAGGAGGGATCTTTGACAACGCTGTTGTATTCCCCGCCGCAGTACCAGGCCGGATTCTGTACCCGCTGAAGTATTTTTTCTAATTCTTTTTTCATAAAATTTCTCCTTCCCAGGATGGGATATCTCTAATATTATATATTAAAATTGGCTGAAAAGCAAGAGCTTTTTAAAAAGTATTTAAAAATATTACGATTTCCCTTGACTTTCCATCTGAATTGTAGTATGATAAACAGAGAAACAGAAAACAAATACAGGAGAGAAATGCAAATGAAGATAGAAAAAATTACAGAAGACCTTCAGGGGTGTCCCTGTGGAAAGGTGCACAAAACAGTTACCCGTCGGGCGGAAATCGGCAAAGGGATGCTGGGAAAAACCGGTGAAATTTTGCGGCAAATTGGTTTTGGGGACCGTCTGCATGTGGTTTGCGACCGGAACACTTGGAAAGCCTCTGCGGGGCTGGAAGAGGTTCTTACCCGGGCTGGGTTTGTTCTTAGCTTTACTACCTTTGAGAATATGACCAATTCTGAAATGATCTGTGCAGAACAGATCAAAGCCGAAAGTACCGGCGCCGAGGCTCTTCTTGCTGTTGGTACTGGTTCTTTAAACGATTTGACCCGCTATGCAGCCTATCAGACTGGACGCCCTTACGCGGTGTTTGCTACTGCGCCTTCTATGGATGGTTTTGTTTCTGGAGTTTCTCCTTTGAATGAAAACGGATTTAAGCGGACGTATCCGGCGGAAGCACCGGTAGCTGTTATCGGGGACAGCGATATTTTAGCGGCATCGCCTGTTTCCCTGAAAGCCGCTGGTCTGGCGGATATTATTGGGAAGTA
>CALXAO010000124.1 GCA_944386295.1 uncultured Clostridia bacterium
GGAATTTCCGGCAACAAAGCGTATGAAAAAAATACCAACTTTTGGGATAAAGTAAAGAAAATGTTTCAATAAACGAAAGAGCAAGCGGGCAATGAAATTTATCATTGCCCGCTTGTTCTTTTATCAAAGACTTTGAAGCCACAAATGATTTTTCTTCACGTCTTCCAAGGTACGTCGCCCGTCCTGATCTTTTGCATTCAACTCATACATAAAGGGACCGTCATAGTTAACCATCTCCAGTTCTGTCTGCAACTGCTTCCAGTCAATCAATCCATCCCCCGGAAATACGTGCCGCTCGTCAACAAAATCGTAATCCGACACATGCAGCGTCACAATCTTGCTTCCAACTGCGCGGATAAAAGATTCATTGGTTTGCTTTAATAAATGATTTGTATCAAAACAAACACGAAGCGTAGGATTATAATTCAAAAAACGAAGAATATCCTCTTTACAGTTTCCAAGACAGGTTCTTGGCAAATTTTCCACACCAACAACCATTCCAAATTCTTCGGCCCGCGCACAAAGTCTTCCAAGATTTTCTTCACTCTGCTTCAAAAAGTGCTCCCGATTTTCGTCTGGAATCGGCTCAGAACTGGGATGAACAACAACTACCTTAATTCCAGCATTTCCGGCACGACCGACAAGATCCAGCAATCGAACCATTGATTGGGCCGAAACTGCAGGATCCTCATGGGCAATGTTCAGTGTGCGACTGAAAGGCAGGTGAATGGACCAGACCTCTGTTCCGGTTTTGGAAGACCATGTAGGAATTTCATTCCAAAGTATTTCGTCATAATATGGATCTCGGAAAGAAATTTCTGTAGAACGAATTCCGGCTTTTGCATAAGCCTCCAGAACACTTTCATCCAGTTTCCCTGCAAAGCAGGCAGACGCGCCGGTACGCCAATTTTTTCGATTTGTCATTACAAAAAACCTCCTCAGATTTATCTATTCTTATTTATAATATTCCCTCTGCAAAAAAAGAATTAAATCTTTCGCTTACGCAAAAAGCTGTGCGTCCCAACATAAGAAGGATATTCAATTGAAACTTTTTGTTCTGCATGCGGGGCAAATAAAATTGAATTTCCTTCCTCATCGTACATTTTTTCGATCCGAAACGTACGGGACGCTTTTCCTGCTTCCAGAATCTCGTATTCCTCTCCAGCAAAAATCTTATTTCGCTGCGAAACCAGCAGTCTCCGGTGCAGGGAATCATACCCTTCAATAATCCCCGCCAATTCATATGCCCGAATGTAGGAAGAATCTTCATAATTCTGCCCTGAAACATTATTTTCCGGAAAGAAAAATCCGGTATAATAAGGCCGATGACTAACTTTATTTACCTCTTCTCTGTATTGAGGCAAATTAACAGCATATCGTTCCACATCTTCAAAGCAATCATCCAAAGCCATCCGATAGGCCTGGGTAACGCCAGCAACATAATATTCAGTTTTTGCCCTTCCTTCAATTTTAAATGAAGTAATCCCGGCATTACAAAGCTCTGGCAAATGTTCAATCATACATAAGTCTTTTGAATTTAGAAAATATGTACCGTTATCTGTTTCCAACACAGGAAAATGCTCCCCCGGTCTTTTTTCCTCGGTCAGTGTATATTTCCAGCGACAGGGCTGAGCACAATCGCCTCGGTTGGAATCCCGCCCTGTAAGAAAATCAGACAATAAGCACCGGCCGGAATGCGCCATACACATGGCGCCATGTACAAAAATTTCCAGTTCACAGTCCTTTGGTATGCGACTCCGAATTTCCACAATTTCTTCCAGCGAGAGTTCACGGCCCAACACAATTCTTTGCGCACCTAACTCGTACCAGCTCCGACAGGCTTCATAATTAACGGTATTGGCCTGGGTAGACACATGAACAGTTAACTGCGGTGCATATCGACGGAAAATTCTTAAAGAACCAAGATCGCTGATAATTACAGCATCAACACCAATTTTCTCTAAAAATGAGGCATATTCCGGTAAACGGTCTATTTCCCCATTACGAGGAACAGCATTGCAAGCCACGTAAAGTCTTTTGCCCCGTACGTGCGCAAAATCTACCGCCTTTTCAAGCTCCTGACAAGAAAAATTATTGGAGGCTGTCCGGAGTGAATACTCCTCTCCCCCGACATAAACGGCATCTGCACCATATTCTATCGCATAAACCATCCGGGAATAATTGCCCGCTGGAGCTAACAGCTCAGGTTTTTTCAGCATGGTCTTCTCTCCTTTTCCATGAAACCGACACGCCATCTCCTAAAGGTAAAAACACAGTTTGCAGTGCCTTATTTTCCCTTAAAATTCGAAGGAAACGATCTAACCGGGTTACAATGGTTTTATTCCGCCGCACATCTGGAATCCCGCTAGCCACATATCCGCGGAATAAGATATCATCAGCAATCAGCAATCCCTCCGGTGCAAGCAACCGAAGACAATGGGGAAAGAACGCAGGATACTGTCCTTTAGCCCCGTCCAGATAAATCAAATCAAAGGGGCCTTCTAAGTGGGGCAGAAACACAGCAGCATCCCCTTCCAACAGCGAAATCTGCGGTACTGAAAATTCTTGAAAGTTTTTCCTTGCCGCTTGCACCATAACCGGGTTTCGTTCTATTGTCGTAATTTCTGCATCTAAGCAACAGGACGCCATTAATAGGGCAGAAAACCCAATGCAAGTTCCTATTTCTAAAATTTTTTGCGGACGTCGAAGTTTACACAAAAATTCCAATAAATTTGCGACATCTGCTGACGAAATCGGAAAATTTTCAGCTCTTGCCTGCCGTTCCAACTCCCCCAAAACCCCTTCCCGAGGCCTCTGAAGCGAAGCTAGGTAGTTTCGGATATATGGGTACAGCAACCGATCCTGATCCAAACGAAAACCTCCACCGACGATTATTTTAAATATTGCTCAATGTTCTTTAAATGCTCTCCATATGTTTTTGCAAAGACAACCGCCCCAGAAGAGGTTCCAATAAAGTAAAAATATTCGCTTTTTTCTGGTTCCACTGCGGCCAGGATAGCATCAATCCCAGGACAGCAAATCGGTGTCGGCGTCAGCCCCTTATATTTGTAAGTGTTATAGGGCGTGTCCATAGCCTTTTGCTCCGCCGTAAGGATCCAGGAGCGTTCCTCTTTGGGAATAACATAATTGGTAGTAGCATCACTCTGTAAAAGCATATTAATTCCCAGCCGGTTGTGAAAAACGGAAGAAACCAGCGCAAAATCCTCAAGATTCCTGCCCTCTTTTTGAATAATAGAACCGAGAATCACAGCTTCATTTAGAGATAATCCCAAAGCTTCGGCTTTTTCAGAAATTCCAGCTTCTGTCATTTTGGAATAAAAACGTTTTACCATTTTCCCCAAAACATTTTCTTCTGTATCATCCAGAAAAAAATCATAGGTATCTGGATATAAATAACCCTCCAACCGATGCTCCGTATCAACAGAAGGAAGAAAACTAAAGCCAAAATTGCTTTCTTTCAGCACCTTTTGGAATCCTGCCTCAGTGCCGATTCCATTTTCCAGAAATAAGGCAACAATATCAGATACCTCCATCCCTTCATAAAAAGTTAGCCGGACGGAAGGCCGATAATTTGGAGCTTGACTTAATGCTTCAAAAATTGCAGAATAGCTGTCACCAATTCGTAATTCGTAAGTCCCAACCTGTAGTTTTGTGTCAATTTCTTCCATCTGAGCCATAAGCGTAAAGATCTTACTATGCCGAATTACACCATTTGCCTTTAATCGCGCCGCAATCACCGCAGCAGAATCTCCGGATTGGACTTCCAGTATATATACATCCTCAGACAAATCTTTCCCTGAAATATCACGGAAGACATCCACCGCATAAAGCGCAGCAGCCACAATACCAACCAAAAGTAAAAATAAGATAACAAGCAATACAATTTTTTTAACGCTCATATTTTTTCTGACTCCTTTCCTCCCAGACCCTGGCCCCCTCATTAATAACAGTAGCGTCTTGTGCCGCTTGTTTTTTTAATCGTTTTACCGACAGGGACAAGGTTTTATAAACCCCAAGCAACCAAAACAAAATCAAAACATATACAATAAACATGTCTTTATCCAGTACATTCAATTTTTCGCTATATGCATACAGAACATAAGATAAAACATTATTCAGAAAATGCGCAAGTATCACACAGGGCAGAGATTTCGTCCAGTACAGCAAATATCCTAAAATCAATCCTGCATAAAAATTGGTCAGAAAATATGGGGTAAGTCCATGCATCAGCATAAAAATCAGAGACGACAGCAGAACAGCATAATGAGGCTTTAACTCTCGCAAAGAGGACAAAACTGCGCCACGGAAATAAAATTCTTCAAAAAACGAGGGCAAAATAATGACCGTTAGAACCGAAAGGATAAAATGCTCCTTCTCCAATCCTGCAAAAGCCGGCAAAATTTGCAAATCCCACTGAACACAAATCCATCCAATCAGATAGTTTAAAAGAAAACTGCCTGAAACCAATAACAATTCCATCCACAAAACAACAAAGAGATCGGAACGTTCCGGCAATTTCAAACGAAAGAACTTACGAAATCGAATCCTTGGAGAAAAAAATTTTAATAAAAGCCCTCCCAAAAAAAACAGAACAACACTAAGACCAGCAATAAAATAATTTTTATAGGAAAATTCAAAAAAACGAATTACCCACATCAATGCCACGAGAATTCCGCTGACCGAAACAGCGGCAACCATTCGATTCATTCCACCCTCCTCATCCACGCAGCCGGAACAGCCCACGTTCCGTAATCAAAATATCAACCGCCACGTCATATTGATTGACCGGCAAATGATTTTCCACAAAATCCGCATAGCAAAATCCCACAGTCACCCCATGAAATCCGGAAAGAAATCGATCATAATATCCTTTCCCATATCCAATGCGATGTCCTGTTCGATCAAACGCCAGAGCGGGAACAATGCAAATATCATTATAATATGCACAATATTCTGGGAAAAAAGGCTCCGGTTCCCGGATATGAAACGTACCTTCCCGCAACTGATCCAACGAAGAAACCAAATAAAACTTCATCTCAACCGAAGAAATACAGCGGGGAAACAAACAAATTTTTCCTTCGGCATGTGCCTTCGCAAACAAAGGCGTTACTGGAATTTCATCATTCTTTTCCGCGTAAAAAAGAATCTGACCAGCATTTTGATAAGTCATAGTCGCCTGAAAAAAACGATGCATTTGTTCCGCTGCTTTTCGGCGAATTTCCGACGGAATTTCCCTGCGAGCCAACAAAAGCTGCCGCCTTTTTTGTATTTTCTCTTGTCGAAGAATTTCCGGATTCAACATAGGGATTCCAAAACATGATCTGCGCAAGCCTTTCCCGCAAGCACGGAAGTTACAGTATACGCAAACTCTATCGCAGCGCCGGGGCCAATCGCTGTAATCCGTTTCCCATCCTGTACCACCCGCTGCTTTTGTAACTGTGCGCCAGTCAGCTCCAGTTCAAATCCAGGATAACAAACAGCCTTTTTCTTTTGCAACAATCCCCTGCGTCCCAAGATAAGAGGCGCAGCACAGATAGCAGCCAAATAGCAGTCCCGCTCCAACGCCAAACGCAATAACCTGTTCATCTGCGGATGTTCATCCAGATTTCGAGTTCCAGGCATACCGCCGGGCAAAAGAAGCATTTCCATGTCGGGGAATGCCCCATCTGCAGTTTGCTCACACTGCACGCAAATTCCATGACTTCCGGTTACCCATAAAGTATCGGAATTCATACTGACCATACAGACAGGAATCTGAGCCCGACGCAGAAAATCCACAGGAACAACGGCCTCAGTTTCTTCAAAACCTTCCGCAAACAATACATAAACCATGTTTAGCCCTCCCGGTCAAAAATCCGTTTTATAATCTCAGAAAAAATCATCGCATTAATCTCATCCACTGATCGTACAGTAGTACCGTCATTAGTAACGCAAGGAATTTTAACAAATCCAAGCTTTGAACAGGCATATTGTCCCATCTGATAACAGTGCTCCAGATACTGTATATCTTTTTCGTGAATATCCTTTTTCGTCACGTCTCCTTCATAACGGGTCGACAGTTGCTGCAAAGAATAAACCGGTGGCATATCCAGATAGAACACTGCGTCAGGACGAGGGATTCCCATTTTGTTATATTCAAAATCATCCAGCCAAGTCAAGAACTCCGATCGCTCCGACACTGGCAATTTCCCGCATTGATGAATAATGTTGGAAGAAACATACCGATCGGAAAGAATCACCGTTCCAGACAAATAATCTTCTTTCCAAAATTTCTGGTAGGAAGCATACCGATCTATCGCATAAAAGGAGGACGCGGCATATGCATTCACATCTTCCGGCGAACTGCCAAATTCCCCAGCAAGATATAGTTTGACCGGTTCACAGGCACTGTAATCATAATTAGGCAATTTTACAGTCCGTACCGAAACACCTAATTCATGGAGACGCTGTGCCGTTCGTGCTACCTGTGTAGTTTTTCCCGATCCGTCAATTCCTTCAACAATAAACAAGCGCCCCATAAGTAATTATCTCCTTTTCCGACATTATTTGTATTATAACACAAATCGGGAAATATCTCAATACGGTTCAGGAAAAATAGCGGAAAATGAAACATTTTTTTCACCAATGATCTAGACCAGAACGCTTCATTGCCCCAAATATTCTCTTGCGTACTCCCGGATACTGCTGTTCCAATGTCTGCAACAGAAATTTCATTTCCTGCCGCTGGGTATTGCCATTGGCCGGACAGGGGTTTTCAATAACTGGAATTCTAAGACGCCGAACACAGGCACGAATCTCTTTTTCTTCTGTATAAATCAGAGGGCGAATCACCTTTAAATCCATCCGATCTAAATAGGTTACTGGCTGAAAACACCCCAACCGACCGCCGTGAATTAAATTCAAAAGAAATGTTTCCAGAACATCGTCCAAATGATGTCCTAACGCAACTTTATTGGCACCAATCTCTTTTGCCGTTTGATTTAAAGCTCCGCGCCGAAGAACCGCACACATGGAACAAGGATTTTTTTCTTTCCGCACATCAAAAACCAACTCTGAAATCCGAGTTTTCTTCTGAACCCAAGGAATTCCATTTCGTTCTAGGATTTCCAGCAATGGGGTATAATTCATACTTGTACCTAGGTCAATAATTACAGCAATTAAAGAAAAAGATTTCGGATAAAATTGTCGCAACCGTTCCAATGCAAAAAGCAGTGTTCCAGAATCCTTTCCACCGGAAACCCCTACCGCAATTTTGTCTCCGGCCTCAATCATGCCGTAATCGTCCACCGCTTTCCGCAAAGGACTAAGTATTCTATTCACAAAAATTCCTCGCAATGAAAAACGGAGACCCCGAAAAGATCTCCGTTAAATATGTTTGGTTAAAGCGCAGCTTTCGCCTGATCAACCAGAGAGGCAAAAGCGGCTTTGTCGGAAATCGCTAGATCCGCCAGAACTTTCCGGTTCAAGTGAATATTAGCCTTTTTCAACCCGCAAATAAACCGGGAATAATTAATCCCATTTACTTTTGCTTCTGCCGAGATCCGGGTAATCCAAAGAGAGCGAAACTCTCTTTTCTTTTGCTTTCTACCCACATAGGCATAGGTCAGGGATTTCATAACCGCTTGATTCGCAGTCCGGTATAATTTCGATTTAGCGCCAAAATATCCTTTTGCCAGCTTTAGAATCTTCTTATGCTTTTTACGCGTCATTATCGCGCCTTTTACTCTTGCCATCTTTCCTTTTCCTCCTTATGCGTAGGGAATTAACTTCTTCACGGTGGGAGCGTTTGCGCTACTGGCATAGGAAGCCTTCCGCAGACCTCTTTTATACTTCGTGGAATGTTTGGTGAGGATGTGCCGTCTGTTGGCGCGATTCATTTTGACTTTTCCGCCTTTGGTAACACTGAATCGTTTTGCAGCACCCCTATGGGTTTTTAACTTAGGCATAATTGACTCTCCTTTATAATCAATAATTGAAAATGCACATAAACCGGATTTTTCCACAACCCTGCGCTTCTGGAATCTCAGATATGATACTTACTTGACCGGTTTTGCAGCCGCACGAGGGGCCAATACCATAATCATATTGCGACCTTCCAGCTTTGCCGGCTTTTCAATTACACCGGCATCCTTACAGGCATCCGCAAACCGCTGCATCAACTCTGTTCCCAACTCGGGATGAAGAATCTCTCGGTACCGAAATCGCAAAGCAACCTTTACTTTGTCGCCGCCCTTCAGAAACCGTAATGCGTGATTCAGTTTCGTATTAAAGTCATGAGTTTCAATCCTTACACTGAGCTGAACTTCCTTAATCGCAACAACCTTTTGGTTTTTTCTTGCTTCCTTTTCCCGTTTGCTTTGTTCAAAACAATATTTGCTGTAATCCATGATTTTGCAAACCGGCGGTGTCGCTTGCGGCGCAATTTTAACCAGATCCAGATCTTTACTGAATGCCAGCTTCTGTGCGTCTTTGGCAGACATTAAGCCCAATTGCGATCCATCCGAATCAACTAACCGAACTTGAGGGTCTCGAATTTCTTCATTGAGTTGTAAGCTTTTTTTTGCGTTGATGGAAAACACCTCCATAAATAAAAAAAGAATGTGACGGCAAAACAATTTTCCGTCACAACATATTCCCGCTCTCTGATAATAAATATCAGAAGCGGCAAAACATATTGACCCGAACTGCAATAACAGGCAGGTGAGAACATTGTTCTGCTTCATTTTCTATTATATTATACATGAAAAATCCCGCGTTGTCAAGAGATGATTTGTTTCAAAAGTTTAACAAATTTCTCCGAAGGCTGAAACAGACAGCCTTTGTTTCCGTTTTCGCTTTTATAAACCAAAACATAGGCCCGTTTTCGATCTGCAACCCCAAAGGAATGCCCTTTGAAGCTTACGCCGTAATCTCGATTTGCCACATAAGGTTCAAAACAAACAATATCTCTTGTTTTGCAACTTGCCAAAAATACAGCACCTGCGTTCCTCTTTTTCCCCACAATAACTACTTCATCATCAATCAAAATATAGGAATATTCACATGCAAGATACCGTATTAATAGATACAAAGCAACTGTCAAGGCCCCAAGAACAGCTGTTTCATAAATCCAAAGAAAAGAAGTCCAACCGATCCAGTGGGGAAAAGACAAAAGAACAAAAGCCAAAGTAATCAATCCCAGTACAAAAAGGAAAATTTTCTTTTCCTTCGGCCCCTTTTCTTCGTACATGCAATACCGCCTTTCTTAATAAACCAGTTCCACACCCTCAAACAATACGCCGGAATATTCTTTTATAGGATTCCCTGTCAGGATTATCCTTCCGGAAGTCATAGAACAAGTAATATTATCTACGTGCCCCAGCTGATTTCCACTGACGTCCAACGCCGTCAACAATGGAAACTCGCTTAACCGGACTTCCCGTAAATCATTTTTGGCAAAACAAAGTTCCTTTAATTGCGGAAGATCTGAAATCAATTCAGTAGAAAGAACGCCGCAATCGATTAAGGAGAGTTGTTCCAACACGGGAAAACCCGAAATCAGCGGTTGTGCAACCGAACAGCCTTGCACTGTCAACTGACGCAATCCAACCAGCCCCACAAGACCGGATAAATCCGACAATGCAAGACAGTCCGAAAATACAAGCGTTTCCAATGCAGGGAAATCGTAAAGCGACACAGATGCAAATTTACATTGGTCAAACACCAGCTCTTCCACCTCTAACAAGCAATTGCGGTCTAATAAAGAAAAATCCTTCAAACCATGGAGTGTCAGATGCTGTAGTCCGGAAAGCATGTTCAACGGAGAAAAGTCCGTAACTTCGGACAGATTGACCCGTAAAGAAGAAAGACATGGAAAGGAAGTCACAAAAGACAAGTTTTGTACAGGGCAATTGAGTACATCTAACGCAACCAAGGCATCCGCCTGAACGCCATCCAAAGTTGACAACACGGCATCTGAAATTCCAAGCTGAAGCAGTGCAGGAAGGGAAATATTCACAGATTCCAATGGATTTCCATTTAAATTTAGGGTAACCAGTGAAGAAAAAGATGCATCAAAAGTAGCCGATTTCAACCGATTTCCAGACAAATCCAATACTTGTAGAGTTTGCAACCCGGAACTTGGAAAAGAAGCTAAATAATTTTCCTGTAAGTATAACTCTGTAATCAAGACAGAACCCAAATTCAGTTCAGTTAAACCGCACCCTTCCGCCCGAAAGATCTGAAGTGACGGGAAGGGAACGAGGGAAAAGGAAGCAACTGCATTGCCTGAAATATTCAACTCCTGCAAAACAGCCAACGGAGGAAGCACAGAAAAATCCAAAACGCAGGTTTCACTACAGTCCAACGTTTTCAATGCCTGTAGATCGGCCAAAAACGTCAAATCCGAAATCCGGGTACCACTCAGCATCAAATGCTCTAAATAAACTAGATTCCGCAAATAGGAAACATCGGTTAATTCATTTCCGGATAAATTCAAAGAACGCAACGTTGTCAATGCAGCTAACGGCTCAACTGAAGAAATTTTTGTCTGAGACAAATCTAGAACCTGCAGTTGTGTACAACATGCCAAAGACGATAGGTCACAAACATCGGTTCCAGACAAATTCAATTCCGTCAAAGTTGAAGCATAAGATAAAACGAAGCCTGTATCTGTCAGAGGATTATCCGAAAGATCTAGCACCTGAAGCCCTGGAATTACAGGCAAATAGGCAGCTTCTGCGATTTCATTTCCGGCCAAAGACAACTGCTTCAAAGAATCTATTTGCCCCAAAAGCTCAAATGAAACCGCTTTCAAATTTTCATTCCGCTCAGCAGACACGGTATAACTCAAATCCAACATTTCCAAAAAATGCAAATAAAGTAAACCTGAAAGTTCCGTCAACTGATTGCCAGACAAATTTAAAGAGACCAATGCGGGAAAATATTTCAAATCATAAGTAACTCGAACAGAAGCATCTCCGTCCTTCGCCGAGGCATCTAATACCTTCAGCGTCATAGTATCCCTTACGGTAATCTGCTGTTCGGCCGAAAAGCCGAGAGTATTACGCACCTTTTGCTCTAAAGCACCGTCTACAAATAAAACAGGAGTTTTCAACATCTCCTGATTCAGCAACTTTACAGCTTCCGCAGCAGCCCAAATATCCTGCGAGGACGCATCCGTTTCCAACAGAGACCAATAAGCAGCAACTAAAACCTCCTGTTCTCGGGTTTTGGGAATTCTGTCCGCTTGTTCCAGCAAATTTTCCAGAATAGGGCGTGCATCCTCCGCCACCGAAGTATGCTGGCAACCAATCAAAAAAAGGGCAAAAAGAAGCCCAATACAAAGCAAGAATTTCTGACGCATAAGCTCCCCTGTTTTTTATTTTTTTGTTATTATATCATACTATCATTACAAATTAAAGTCAAGTTTATTACATTTTTTCAGGACAAACAAATGCCGGCTCGGAAGTTCCAAGCCGGTAAAAACTTACTGAAAATGATTTACCACGTCTTTAAAGTATTCGCCTCGCTTCTCAAAATTGGCAAAACAGTCAAAAGCTGCGCAGGCAGGTGTCAGCGACACAATATCGCCCGGTTGAGCTATCTGCCTTGAACAATGGATTGCAGCCTCCCAGTTGGAACAAAATTTAATCCGCAGAGTATTCGGATCATAATCCGGCGATGCAATCACTGCCTGACGAATTTTTTCGGCAGTAGCGCCGGTTAAAATCAGGCACTTTACCTTTTCCAATATATAAGGAACCATGGGTTCAAAAGGAATCTTTTTGTCATAACCTCCAGCCAGCATAATAATCTTCTGCTTTTGCGATTTCAGATCGGAGATTACACGAGTAGGACTGGTGGCAATTGAATTGTTGTAATAACGAACCCCTTCCCATTCCCGAACAAATTCCATCCGATGTTCTACACCATGAAAAGTTTTCGCAACTTGGCAAATTGTTTCTTTGGAAACAAGTCCATCCACAGCAGCAATAGCCGCCATATAATTTTCCACATTATGATCTCCAGGAATTTGGATCAAAGAACGAGGCATAATAGGCTCCTCTTCTCCATCCCGTACACAAACGATCTCTTCCTTTGAGGAAAGATAAACCCCGTTTTTTACCGCTTGCCGGAAAGAAAAGAAACGGATCTTTCCTGGAGTTTCAGTGGCAAAAGAAGAAGTAATGGCATTGTCCTGATTCAAAATCAGAACATCTGAGTCAGACTGATAACGAAAAATATTTTTCTTTGCGTTAATGTACTCTGTCATATCTGTGTGCCAATCCAGATGATTCGGCGCAAGATTGGTCACGACCGCCACAGACGGACTTTGTTTCATATCATTGAGCTGAAAAGAAGACAGCTCTAACACGGCAAAATCCTCTGGTTTCATTTGAAAAATCTCCGGCAAAAGCGGTTTTCCAATATTTCCGCCCAAATGGCAGGAATACCCTTGCTCCCGTAAAAACGCAGTGATTAAGGATGTCGTAGTGGTTTTCCCGTCACTGCCAGTTACAGCAAGAATTCGGCAGGGACAAAGCTGAAAAAAAACTTCCATTTCCGAAGTCACCTGGCCCCCGGCCTGCCGAATACGGATAAAGGCAGGATGGTCCGAACGCATTCCAGGAGTTTTAAAAATCACATCACCCTTGAGACGATCCAAATAAGACGCACCTAATTCCAGACGCACACCCGCCCGCCGTAAAGCTAAGACCTCTTCCCCCAGCTGTTCTTCTGTCTTTTTGTCATAGGCTGTAACCGAAATTCCCTGTTCAGCCAGAAGATACAGCAAAGGGCGATGACTGACACCGATGCCAACCACCGCAACCTCTTTGCTACGCAATGAATTAAAATACTCCGCTGCTTTGCTCACAAAAGCCACCTCGCTTAAACATTTTTAATCACAGGCAAAATCATCGGCTTTCGTTTCGTCTGCGCAAAAATGAATTTAGCCAATTCATCACGCAGTTTTGTCTTTGCGTTATACATCCATTCATCGTAATTATCCTGCGCACAATGTTCAATCACTTCACGGGCCAAAGCACGTACTTGTGACATCAGTTTTTCGTTGTCCTTGATATAAACAAATCCCCGCGTCAAAATTTCCGGTTCGGTCATTAGCGTACGGGTATCAGTATCAACAACAGCCACCGCCACAATTAAACCATCCTGCGACAAATGTTTTCGATCCCTCAAGACCACATTGCCAACATCACCCACACCTAAGCCATCTACCAAAACCCGCCCGGAAGGAACTGTCCCTGCAATTTTGACAGTTTTGGAATCCAATTCAATAATATTTCCAATATCGGTCACGACAATATTTTCTTTCGGAATTCCCATGGAAGACGCTAAGGTGGCGTGCTTTTTCAGATGCCGGTATTCCCCATGCACCGGAATAAAAAATTTTGGCCGGGTTAACCCTAAAATCAATTTCAAATCCTCCTGGCAAGCATGGCCGGAAGCATGAATTTCAGCGTAGGACTCGTAAATTACCTCTGCGCCAGAACGAAACAATTCATTGACCATCCGATTGACCATTTTTTCGTTGCCAGGAATAGCACTGGCGGAGACCACCACCAGGTCATTTTCGTTGATTTCAACAACTTTGTGCTCTGAATAAGCCATTCGATACAAAGCAGACATCGGTTCTCCTTGGCTTCCGGTAGTAATAACAACAATTTTCTCCGGCGGGTATTTTTTCGTTTTTTCGATATCAATAATTACGTCTTTCGGAACATGGGTATATCCCAGCTGCATGGCAACATCCAAAACAGTTACCATACTCCGTCCACTGACTGCAACTTTCCGCTTGTACCGGATTGCAAGGTCAATAATCTGCTGTACCCGATGCACATTGGACGCAAATGTAGCAATAATAATTCGTTTCTGATCTGCTTTCCGGAAAATTTCATCTAAAGATGCGCCGACTTTACGTTCACTGACAGAAAATCCAGGGCGCCCAACATTTGTGGAATCAGACATCAAAGCCAAAACACCAGCTTTTCCCAATTCACCAAACCGAGCCAAGTCGATCATATCACCATCAATGGGGCTTACGTCAATTTTAAAATCACCGGTATGAACCACGGTTCCGCAAGGCGTATGAATTGCCAATGCTGCAGAGTCCGCAATAGAGTGATTGGTATGAATGAATTCTACCCGGAAAGCTCCCACCGTAACTACATCGCCAGCTGACACCTGCATAAGGCGGACCTTTTTATCTAAATTGAATTCCTTCATTTTGTTTAAAACAATCCCCAGCGTCATTCGCGTCCCGTAAACTGGAACATTAATCTGACGCAGTACATAAGGCAAAGCTCCGATATGATCTTCATGACCGTGCGTCAAAAAAATTGCTGCAATCCGGTCTTTGTTTTTCAACATATACTGAATATCCGGAATTACATAATCCACACCTGGCATATCATCATCCGGAAACGCAAGTCCACAATCCACAACAATAATATCTTTTCCGCATTCAAACAAGGTCAAGTTTTTTCCGATTTCATTCAAACCGCCCAAAGGGATAATTCTTAATTTTTCATTTTTTTTCAAAGTTAATTACAACCTCCTGATTATGTAGAACTCCGGAAAAACCGGAATCCAATTGGTTATTCGGGCTTCAACCCTTTCAATTTTCTTGTATAAAACTCGCATAATTCTTCCGCTTGCTCAAAATCTGCAGCTTCGGAACAAACACGAAATACATTCGAAGAAGCACGGGGCAGAATCCAAACCGATCCGTTGCGCGTGCCAATCCGGACGCCTTCCTCCGAATCCATCCGACCAGGTAACGAAGAAAGAACACGCATTACATAGCCTTTCCGCGCAGTTACCGGAACATCCCGATACTTGGTAAAAAAACAGGGCAATGTCGCCGAAAATTCACGAAAACTCATCCTAGAAACATCCAAAAAATGCAACAATACCAATGCTTGCACGTTAGGGTCTTCCATGGCAAACAGTCGCCGGCGCCGTTTGTCTTCCAATGTTAAACGTTCCACCTGAAATCCCCGCTGTTTGCCTAAGGATTCCAACACTGAAGGGAAAAAGTATGGAACACGTACAGTTCCGTAAGTTTTCCCGTAAGCCATTGCTACAGCAACTCTGACCAGATCATCGTCAAAAGGATCTCGGTCAGCGGATTCCACCCGAAGCCGGTCCGAAAGGACTCGAAGCCATTCCCCGTTTCCTCCCTGCCCATTTCCAGGAAGCAGCGAAAGCAACAACGACGATCCTGCAACCCGCATCACAGGACGGGTAGGAAGCAAAAAAGTTCTCAAATAATTTTCATAAGCTGTAGCTCCGCCCCGAAAAATTCGGTACGTTCCATCTTCATCTGCAGGTTCCCCAAAATTTGCATAGGAATTTAACAGCTTTTTCTCCTGGCTACCAGACAACGGAAGCCCATCTGAATCGCACAAGCGTACGGAAACTTCCCTTTCACTGCGGGTCAAATAAGCACCGCCTGAAAAACCGTAATGACGAATCACAAATCGGAATAACGACAGCTCGCAATTCCCCAAATCATAGATATCAGCGCCGGAGGACAAAACTCCACCGGAGAATGCCATCCCCAAAGAGGCTGTGTTTTCCCCACCGCGCCCAACAGCAATCTCTTTTCCTTTCAGTTGAGCAAAACAGGCACCAATTCGGCAAAATGAAGACAGATCAAAGTCTTCTCCAGATTTTCTGGAAAAAGCATGCTCTTCAATCCGAAGAGGTGCATAGCCGGCCATGACCGGTCCTTGTATTTCCGAATCCTCCGGAATCCGAATTCCCGGGAAAATACGGCTTCCTGCAGAAACTATTGTTCCGACACCGAGTACGCATTCACTTCCAACTGCGGCATATTCTCCTATCCGACAACGGTCCTGAATACGCACATTATAGGAAGCAACGGCACCGTGCAACACTGCATCCCGACCGACCGTTACACCGTCAAATAAAACACTACCCTCTATAATTGCACCATCAGAAACCGTAACATTGTCTCCAAGAACACATCCGGGACCGATTCGACAATGGCCAAGCACGACATTTTTTCCAATCCAACAAGGCGGCAAAATTTCTGCTTTTTCAGTCAAGAGACTCTGAGTAACCAGTGACGGTGTTTGCCGTGCAAGTAAAGCAGTATTACAATCCACATAGGAACGAATTCCACCAATATCGCACCAGTATCCTTTGGCATTCCAGGTATAAATCGGAATGCCGTCTTTCATCAACGACGGAAACACATGCGCCGAAAAATCCGAAAAACGTTCTGCAGGAATTCGATCCAGTAATTTTCGGGAGCAAAAATAAATTCCAGTATTGATTACGTCAGAACAGGCACGGCTCCAATCCGGCTTTTCTACAAAACGAGTCACCCGCCCTATATCATCGGTCAAAACAATTCCATATTCCAGCGGAGATTCCACTTGCGTAGTTACAATTGTAACCAGTCCGCCTGAAGCCCGATGCGCTGCCATAGCTTCAGACAAATCAAATTCACTGACCCCGTCTCCGCTAATCACTAAAAAATCGTCGTCCAGAAACGAAGAACAGTTTCGTACCGATCCCGCAGTTCCCAAGGGCGTTTTTTCCTCAAAGAAAACAATCCCCGTTTCCCCTTCCAGCTCCCGACGAACATCCTCAGAGCGGTACATTACCGTTACACACATTTCCCGGATTCCTATATCCCGTAACTTAGTTATAATCCGTCGGATACAGGAGGTTCCCAAAACAGGTAAATTCGGTTTGGGACAGGTTGAAGTAAGAGGTTTGAGCCGGGTTCCATAACCACCAGCCATAATCACTGCTTTCATACTCGTCATACCTTTCATTTAATGGTATGACTTAGTATTTGCGTCAGAAGAAAAAGTATGCTTACGTTCGGAAAAATTTACGTTTATCAAAAATCAGAATCAGACACACAAAAACAGCGTAACTAAAAATCGTCTGCAACGGAGGGGAAACAACGACCGCGATTGCCGCAGGTAATCCAAACAAAATCCATTCCACAAAGAAATATCCTACATAGTTAATCGCAGAGCTGCAAAAAGCCAGTAAAAAGGTTTTACGAGTCAGAAGTTTTTCTTCCGGTTTCCGAAAAATAAACACTAAGGCCATAAACCCCTTAATTATAAGGGTAAAAGGAGCATATGCAATTGCTCCCCCTACCAAAATATCTGCCAAACAACCTCCGATGGCGGCCGCAAACACAGAATAAGGAAAAGGCAGCAGACATCCGGCTAGAAACACTACGCTATCCCCAATATGCATATAGCCCCCGTTTGGCATAGGAAATAGCATTCCGGAATAAGCAGTTAGAACAGCAATCAGTGCAGAAAAGACTGCAGCTAACATCAAAGTTTTCGTCCGCTTCATTATGTAATAAAACGACCTTTCTTAATCATTCAAATGTACGAACACGCAAAGGAATTTCCAGCTTTGCTGCAAGCTTTTGACAGTCATCAATTTCTTCCGGATGCAACGGTTGATCTACAACAGAAAAATATACTTTTGGAACAAATTTTCGACAATCTAAAGCAAAAGAAAGTAGCGCTTCAAAAGCATCCGGATACGCCGGAGAACAAATTTCTTGATACCGAACAGCATTTGGCGCGTTCAAACTAACCGAAATAACATCTACCAATCCTTTCAAAAGCGGCGCCGTCCTCTTTCCAGCAATCAGATCCGCCTGTCCGTTGGTGTTAATCCGGATAGGCAGCGTATAATTTGCGCGAATTCTGCGGCAAAGAGCCAACACCAGGTCCAGCCGCATCATCGGTTCTCCATACCCACAAAATACGATCTCGACCGCCTCAGGAAACATTTCTGCATTCAAAGAAGACCAAAGTTCTTCTTCCGAAGGTTCTTCTGAAAGCCATAGACAATCGCTATTCCCCACCGTTTCATGTCCGTTCCGAATGCAGAAACTGCACGTGTTTGAACAAAGGTTTGTTACATTTAAATACAATCCGTTTCGGACCCGATAAGCTAAATTGGACATCGTTTATTTCCCTTCCTCCATAGTTGCGGGTAGAGATACCGAAGCAACCCGATGCAAAAGATCCCGAGCTACTGCATAGGTTTCCTGCATCTTTTTATTCAAAGAAATCACAGTGCCGTCAAAAACCCGCAAACCAAAATAAATTGTGTGATCAAAAACTTCCAAAGCTTCCTGCTCTGCGGCAAAACCGGACCCATTAATCTTCCATCCCCGTCCGTCTAGGGCCGTTTCTGGAACAATTTCAGTTAAATCATCCAAAATCCCAGAAGAATTCAAATATTGCATACCCGTCTCGTCAGCAATTACCAGCATACAGTATCCCGCCTGCAAAGAAGTCATCAGCTGGGAACGATTATTTGTGATCAACTCATTGGTACTGGTTCCATCACCGATATAATAATGCTTCAGTGAAATTTCCACACGATTATTTCCGTCCACATCTTCGGCATAATGCGTCAATGCGGACACCAAAACATCTAACTGTTCTTGATATACCGGACTGTTTCCGGTCACATAAAACACTTGAAGATCAGCAGTCGGTTTTGTTATACAGCTGTATAGCAAGACACACAATGCAAACAAAAGGAAAAGCCCCAAAATAATACGAAATTTATAATGATACCAAAGGTTTTCCACCTTTGCCTTTAGCCCTGTCATAAACTTCAATCTTTTCTGTTTTTCATCGTGGGGAACAATAAGACATCACGAATCGACCCATTGTCGGTCAACAGCATAACCAATCGATCAATGCCGATTCCCATACCGCCAGTCGGAGGCATTCCGTATTCCAACGCATTAAGAAAATCTTCATCAATATCGCAGGCTTCTTCATCTCCCTGGGTTTTCATCAATGCCTGATGGTTAAAACGTTCCCGCTGATCGATGGGATCATTTAGTTCTGAAAAAGCATTGCCATGTTCTCTTCCCACAATAAATAATTCAAACCGCTGCGTATATTCTGGCTGATCTGGTTTTCGCTTTGCTAAAGGCGAAATTTCCACCGGATGATCCATTAGAAAGGTAGGCTGTATCAACTTATCCTCCACATAGGCTTCAAAAAACAGATTCAAGATTCCTCCGATACCATGCCGAGACTCGTATTCAATATGATGATTATCCGCCAACACACGGGCTTGTTCCACTGTTTTTACTTCGGAAAAATCCACTTCGGCATACTGTTTTACCGCATCCAGCATCGTCAGTCGAGCAAAGGGCTGCCCAAAATCAATCTCGACATCTCCGTACATAAATTTTGTAGTTCCCAAAACATCCAAAGCTACCTGCCGGAACATTTTTTCGGTCAGATCCATCATACCGTAATAATCAGTATAAGCTTGATAGAACTCAAACAGTGTAAATTCCGGATTATGACGGATATCCATTCCCTCATTCCGAAATACCCGACCAATTTCATACACCCGATCAAAACCACCCACAATTAAGCGCTTTAAATGCAATTCCAAAGCGATCCGAAGGTACATATCCATATCCAAAGTATTATGATGGGTCACAAACGGACGCGCAGCAGCGCCGCCGGCAATATTATGCAAAACCGGCGTTTCTACTTCTAAGTAGCCCTGATTATCCATAAAATTTCGTATTGAACGAATAATTTTGGATCGTTTCACAAAAGTATCTTTCACATCCCGATTAACAATCAGGTCCACATAACGCTGCCGATAACGGAGGTCAGTATCTTTCAAACCATGCCATTTATCCGGCAGAGGTGTAAGAGATTTTGAGAGCAATTCTGTTGACGTTGCATGTACCGAAATTTCCCCTCGACGCGTCTTAAATACAAAGCCGGTAATTCCAATAATGTCCCCTAAATCCCAAGTTTTAAATTCTCTAAAAGAATCTTCACCCACATCATTAATACGAACATAGACCTGAATGGAACCTTTCGCATCTGCAATATGAATAAAATTAGCCTTCCCCATGTCCCTCCAACTCATAATCCGGCCAGCAATAGTTACGGTTTCATTTTCCAAACTTTCAAACTGCCCCACAATATCTGACGAATAATGGGTAACCGGAAACACCGTTTTTACATAAGGATCCATTCCTCTGTCTTTCAACAAATTCAATTTCTCCCGGCGAATGGTCTTTTGTTCATTGAGGGCTTCTTCTGAAAGCTCCAGAGTGTTTTCTTGATTTTCTAAATCCATTTTTTTCCTTTCCTTTACTTCGGCAACCGGATTGTCAAAATTTTATAGTCGAATTCTCCACCAGGAGCAACTACCGCAATGGTGTCTCCTGCATGTTTCCCCAAAAGAGCTTTTCCTACAGGACTTTGATCAGAAATTCGATTTTGCTCAGGATCAGATTCTGTCATGCCTACAATAGTGTATTCTACTTCCTCATCCAGCTCGCAATCCAAAAGACGGACAATCGACCCGACTTGCACAATATCGTTGCGCAGTTCGCTGTGATTCAAAACCGTCGCGCTTTTCAACTGCTCCTCAATAAAACGGATCCTAGCCTCAGTCATAGCCGATTCATCACAGGCAGCATCATATTCACTGTTTTCCGATAGATCCCCAAAATCCCGTGCCTCTTTAATCCGCTCCGCAACCTCTCCCCGTTTTACTGTTTTCAGATAATGCAGTTCATCCTGAAGATTTTTTAATCCTTCCTGTGTCAGTACAATCGGTGCACTCATAAACTTCCATATCTCCTTATTTCAATTTCATATTTATTCGTTTCCAACGGAAGGAAGCTGAGGCAGCAAACAGGCAAGTGCCGCTTGCAGTTGATCGTCTTCTTCCGGGGACAATGCATAAAAATAGGGTTCTTTTTCCTGGCTCAAAGAAACGGTAACATCTGGAACCAGTCCAACGCCGTGATAATTGGTTCGACTTTTTGTCAAATAATAAAAGGTAGTCATTTTTACTGCAGACCCATCGGAAAGCCGATAAGTCGTCTGACCAATACCTTTCCCATAAGACTGTTCTCCAATTAAAAGAGTTCCATTCACATCCCGCAACGCCGAAGCCATCAATTCACTGGCAGAAGCTGTCTGAGAATTCATCAGAACAACCATAGGCCGAGAAGTTTTTTGCGTTCCAGCAGAATAATATATTTCTTCCCGATTTTTAAACTGCATAATAATCAATTCATCCCTAGGAATTAGGAAGCTGACAATTTTTTTGACTTCTTCCAGGTTTCCGCCTAGGTTGTAACGCAAATCAAATATCCAGCCACGGACACCTTGTTCCAGAAGGGCGTTTAAGGCTTCCTCAAATTCTTGAGAGGAATCTTTAGTAAAAGAATGAATCCGGATAAAACCAATATTCCCGTCCAACATCCAACTATCAACACTTCTCTGATGGTAAAATTCGCGTGTCACACTGAACTCCAATGATGCGCCGTCCCGAAGCACAGTCAACTGCAATACAGTCCCAGCCTCGCCGGTCATCTCGGCATAAACATCGTCATAGGAACGGTTTAAAATAGATACACCATTCAAAGCAACAATCAGATCCCCAGCTTTCAGCCCTGCTGTTTCCGCAGGAGAACCACCAATCGTCCGTGTAATAAACAAACCATCCTGAATCACATCCGTCGAGCGGATTGTGATTCCGATACCGGTCTTGTTCCCTGCAGAATCGTTCAGATATGCCTCATACTCTTCTTTTGACATATAGTAGGCATAGTCATCATCCAGTGCGCTTACATAAGCATAAAACGCCTGATTCTCCGCTTCTTCCATAGAAAAGTCCATAACGGCATTCTGTTCAATCAATCGTTGAACTTCTGCAAGTTTCGCGGAAAAAGAAACATCTCCTCCTGTGCCGAGTACAAGATACAGCGTAAACAAAAATAAACAGACCAATAATGTACAAAAACTGGATAATAGGATTGGTTTAATATGCTTCTTCACAATACAACTCTTTCCCTGCCCCTAAATAAACAAATCAGTTGGAGCAGAATAACCAAAGCAGATCTGGCGTCGGTTTTTAACGCCAGATCAACACCGAAAATTTTGTTATTCTCATTATATGCACATAAAAATCTTCTTATACAAAAACACACTTAATTCCCCATTTGTTCTGTCAACAACCGAATTGCGGCCTGGAGCTGATCATCTTCGGCAGCGTCCAAATCAAAGAAATTATTTTCCTTTTCTTCGGAAAGAGAAACATTTTGATTCGGGGCAATACCTATGCCGTTAAACCGTTCTCCGGAAGGTGTGATATATTCATAGGTGGAAATGTGAATTGCTGTTCCGTCAGATAACGGAATATCCCGTTGTCCAACACCTTTTCCCCGGCTGACAGTGCCTACAATTTGTGCAGTCTGCGTATCCCGAAGAGCGGATGTAAATACTTCGGCTACGTCAGAGGTTTTCCGATTCTGTAGAAGAACAAAAGGTTCTGTTAAGGACTTTTCATCCGAATAATAGGAAACCGGTTCCTCGGAGCTTTTCTCCCGCACTGACACCATAATTCCAGAAGGCATCAGCAGGTCCAAAGCCGCCAGCATTCCGTTTAAATCACCGCCTTCGTTGAAACGAACATCCAAAATATAACTGTTGCACCCCAACCCACGCAGGGAATTTAAGGCAGCAGACAGTTCAGATGCCGTTTTAGAAGAAAATTCATTAATAAACAGATACCCGATGCCATTTTCCACAACCCGGGACTCTACAGTCTTGCTTTCAAAAGTCGTACGTGCAATCACAAAATTCAAAAGAGAGACCTGTCCTGATCTACGCACGGTCAAAGTAACTGTGGAATCTAAGGCTCCGGAAAGAGATGCAACTGCCGTACGATAACCAATTTCCGTTACCGGAATGCCATCAATTTGTGTAATCACATCCCCTGCACGAATTCCCGCCGCTTCTGCGGGAGAACCCCATGAGACAAATTCTACCAAAATCTCTTCCGATTCTTTCTCAAAACCGGCACGAATACCGATCCCAACCCGAGACGCATCTGTAAGATTAGAGGCCAATCGATAATTTTTTTCATTCAGATAATAAGCATATTCATCATTCAATCCCTGAATATAGCCGTCAGTAATACCATCCAAAATAATATCATTTCCGCTAACAGGGTCAATTGTAAGAATATAATAATTGTTAATTAGCTCATTGACTTTATTTAATTTTGTATAAATCTGTTGATTTCGCCCCAGCCCATCGACCAAACGGCTGACATAAAAATATGTTCCCACCGCAGTGACAAAGGCGGTCGCAACCAAGAGAAAAAACACCGTGCCGTATCGCATTCCTTTTTTCTTCATTGACCGGTTCCTTTCTGCGGAAGCAAAATTATTTCGGCTCTTTTACATAATTGAGAGGATTAACCGACGTACCGTTGATCTGAATTTTAAAATCAAGATGATTTCCAGTAGAATTCCCAGTTGTCCCCACATTTCCAATCTGCTGTCCCTGTTTCACATATTCGCCAGCTTTTAAAGACGACTTTCGAATCATATGATTATAGTATGTAACATAACCATTTCCATGATCAATAACGATTTGCCATCCACCGCCGTAATTACTCCAACCGGAAAAAATCACACGCCCGCTTTTAGACGCCAAAATAGGCGTATCGGCAGCCGCTGCCAGATCAATTGCATAGTGAAATTCTTTTTTTCCGTATAATGTCCGCCAACCATACCCGGAAGAGATATAAGAATACCCAGGACAGGGCCAAAGCCATGCACTATCGTCATAAACAACATCTCCGTTTTCCGCAGCATTTTGCTGACGAAGTTCTTCAATCAGTTTCTCGAACTCTTTCTCCATTTTCTGGCTTTTTTCATATTCTTTTTGCATCAAAGTTTCGTCCGCCTGAATGGAAGCAATGAGCTGTTTAATTTTCTTTTGCTTTTGCGTTAATACCGATTTACTTTCCTCTAGCGCTACCAAAGATTCCTGTTGAACAGCAAGGTCCTGCTCCAACTGCTGCTGAGCCACTTTAATCCGTTCGGTTTCCGTCTGAATATTCTCCAAAAGCTGATTATCGTACTCCATCACCTGGCGAACATATTCCAAACGCATTAAAAAATCAGCCATATCCCCGGCACCCAAAAGCACTTCCAAATAAGAAACCTCACCGGCTTCATAATTGGCTCGAATATGGGCTTTATACTGTGTCATATAATCGGCATAACGCTGTTCAGATTCCACCACTTCTTGCTGTTTCTGGACAATCTGCATATTCAGGTCTGCAATCAACGCATCGTAGGCAGCGATTGTTTCATTCAATGTTTGAATTTGCTGGTCAATAATCTCTTTTTGCTCCATTTGCGATTCTTTTTTATCAGAAAGCGCGTCCAATTTGGTTTCCAATTCCTTCATCTTTGCTTCTACCTGCTCCAGCTGCTCTTGAGCATCGGAAACAGAGGAGGCCGAAACGGCAGACAAGGTTATATCTACAGGAAAAAATGACACAAATCCAAGGCAAAAAATAAAAACAAAAAATAAGCCGCAAATCCTTTTCATAAAAACACACATCCCTCTTTCTGAAAAACCTTAAACCTTCAAATACTTTTTCACAGGGAACACGGATCCGATGATTCCGACCACCGTACCCGCACCCAAGAAAAACAGTAACCAAAAAGGCATATTTGCGCTCATCGAAACAGGTGCAAACATTCCAAAATCTGCAAACAACGGAAAAAGCACTGATTGATACAAATAAATTTCAACAAAAAGTGAAATTGTTCCAGCCGCCAGTCCAATCAACATGCCCTCAATAAAATACGGAAGCTGAATAAAATAATCTGCGGCCCCAACATATTTCATAATATTAATTTCCAGCCGACGGGAAAAAACCGACAACTTTACAGAAACTGTAATGATAAATACCGAAACAAAGAAAAACAGCAACACAATACATATCGACAAAAACGCAACAGTTTCCCTTAATTCCAAAATCCGGGCAACCAAATCCTTCCGCTCCCGAACATTTGCAATGCCGTCCAGTTTCTTGACTTCATACATAGTCTGCTCATACTTGGTTAGATCCTGAATTTTAAACAAAACAGAATCGCGGAATGTATCCGCTTCCAGCGGATTTTCAAAAAAATAATCATCTCCAAGCGATTCCATATAGTTCTGCAGCGCCTGTTCCTTAGTTTCATAGGTAATTTCTTCAATATTTCCAATCTGTGCCAACTGTGTCATAAACCCGTCAATCTGTTCCTGCGTAAAAGACTCATCCAGAAAAACAGCTACCTGATTTTCGCCGATCTCTTCCACAAAAACATTCACATTATCTACAACCAGCAGGGTGCTTCCCAAAATCACCAGGCAAAGTACCAGAACCAGAATAGAAGCCAAAGTTAACAGCAAATTGCGGAATAGATTATTTACAGCGCTTTTGAGTAAAAAGAAAAAACTGTCAAAACTCATCGGTATCCCCCTTTTCCCAGGAGGTATCGGAAATAATTCGACCGTCCCGAATAGAAACAACACGCTGCCCCATCTGATCTACCAAATGCTGTTCATGGGTCACAACTACCACCGTAATCCCCATCCGGTTAATTTGCAGGAACATGTTCATAATTTCCACAGAAAGAGACGGGTCTACATTACCGGTAGGCTCGTCCGCGATAATCAATCGGGGATTGTTCACCAACGCCCGTGCAACAGCAACCCGCTGCTGTTCTCCGCCGGACAATTGGTTAGGATATACCCTGGCCTTGTGCACAAGTCCGACCAGTTCCATGGCAGTATTCACTTTCCGAACTATTTCCCGGCGACGGCGCCCTACAACACGAAGAGAAAATGCTATATTATCATAAACGTTCAGATTTGGAATCAAGCGGAAATCCTGAAATACAATTCCAATCTGACGGCGATATTTCGGTATTTGACGGCGGGACAACTTTTGAGTATTGCTTCCGTTAACAATTAGATCCCCGGAAGTTGGAATATCCTCACACATCAACAAACGAACCATAGAAGATTTTCCTGCGCCGGAATTTCCGGTAATAAAAACAAACTCTCCGTCTTTAATTTCCAGATTCACGTGACGCAAAGCGACCGTACCGTTTTTATACCGTTTGGATACATCTTTGAACAGAATCAGAACACACACCCCCGGAACTTAGTACTTAATGGGATTGGACTCCAGATATTTCCGCACCATCAACGCAACCTTAAACACAATTGCGTCATCAAACTCTTTCAAATCTAACCCGGTCAGCCGTCGAATTTTTTCCAGACGGTAGACCAGCGTATTACGATGAACAAACAATTTCCGGGAAGTTTCGGACACATTTAAATTGTTTTCAAAAAACTTTTGAATGGTAAACAATGTTTCATGATCCAGAGAATCAATAGATCCCTTTTTAAACACCTCAGCCAAAAACATATTGCAAAGCGTAGTAGGCAAATAATAAATCAAACGGCCGATTCCTAGATTGGAGTAAGACATAATTACCTTTTCCACATCAAAAACTTTACCCACTTCAATAGCGACTTGAGCTTCTTTATAGGACCGGGCAAGTTCCCGTACATTATCCACAACGGTACCAATGCCAATTACTGCACGGGTATAAAATTCAGAATTCAACGTGTCTACAATAGAACGAGCCAATTTTTCCAAATCCTTGGTAGTAATAGTGGCTTTCACTTCTTTGACAAGAGCAATGTCATTCTCCCCTACATTAATTACAAAATCCTTTGATTTTTCCGGAAACAGACTCTGCACAATATCGTATGCAAAAATTTCAGTCCGGTCCACCAAACGAATTAGAATCACAACTCGGGGAACATCATTGTTAAAATGCAGCTCCTTGCTTTTCGGATAAATATCGCCAGGCAGAACATTTTCCAAAATTACATTTTTAATAAAATTTGCCTTGTCGTATTTTTCATCGTAGAAATCCTTCATTGTATTGAAAGAAACCGCAAGAATCCCAGAAATGCTGTCGGCAACAGCATCGGTTCCCTGTACAAAAACAATATTGTCATATTTCACCCGAGAACCAATTACGCGGTATGTATACCCGTTTTGCACCGTCATATCAAACATTGACAAAAATTCGGTCAGTTTTTCCCCGAGATTTTGACCAATCATACTTAAATCATTGCAGGCAATTACATTGGATGCCTCATCGATCACACCAAAGGTGCGATCCGTACAGTCTTTCATTTGCTGAATCAAACTCTGATACAGTTTATTTGACATCTTTTCACATCCCTTTTTCATTCAAAACAGTTTCCAATAAATTTTTTTGTCAAATTCCATACGGAAAACTTCTGTTTCTCATCTTCCCTTGTAAATGTTACACATATTATACATCATTTTGCACGAAAATTCAAGGGCTTTTTTGTT
>CALXAO010000125.1 GCA_944386295.1 uncultured Clostridia bacterium
GTACCACTGGCGGAGAAACCTCCGAGGCCCCCTTTTCCCCGTGGTAGATGTGTACATCGGTACCGCAGATGCCTGCGGCAGCGACCTGAATGACGACCTCGTTTGCATTTGGTTCCCGAAGGGAAACTTACCGGGTTTCTAGGGTTTTTGGACCAAGAAAATAGGTTGCTTTCATAAATTGTTATCTCCTTTATAAATGTAAAAATATTTGCTTTGTGGCACAGGTTAACGGAGAACTGGGAGTTCGGTCATCCGCAGATTAGTGCAGCCGTAGGGAATAAATCTGCGAAGAATTTCCTTTGTTCGTTTGGAATTAAAACTGGGAGCAGGAGCTGCGGAGCCGTCAATGATTTCCCAGTCCACTTCTCGGACGGTGACATACGCTTCAATTGGCGGAGTTTGAGGGGAGAAGGGATATTTCTTGATTCCAAGAAATTGCTCTGAAACTTGATGTCGAATGTTATTTTTGTCAGGAAAACTGAAGCCAAAGTTCCATTTTCCGTCAGGAAGCACTTCATAATCGCAATGCGGAGCTTCATGACCTGGCAGTCCCTGATTTACTTCTTCCCATCGTTCGTCTATCGGCATAGCGAAGACCAAGGCACCTTTGGTCAAGGCGTATAAATTCCGGGGGCGGCGGTGGAGCAGATAGGATGTGGAAAAATGTCCCCAAATCTCGGTGGTTCCAAGCCAGGAGCCGGTCAGTTCCAGCAGGGTTCCCCGGGCCGGAGTGTATAAAATGTCTCCTACATGTACCGTCGTCGCCTCGGCCCAATCAGGGATCCGCAGGGACAGGGTAAAGGACACTTCCTTTTTCACTTCTACCTGAAGGGTAAATTCATTTTCAAAAGGATAATTTCCATTTACGGTCAGGGTTACGGGAATATCCTTTATCCGGGTTTGCAGCATGTGGGGCACGTAAGACAACAAGGTGATGCCCTGATCGTTTTTCATGGAAAGACTCCGGGCAAACTTCGGCCAGCCCTGTCCAAAGTTTGCAGTGCAACAGCCGTAATTAGGCTCGAGACCAAATAAATTGGATTCCGATCCGTTGGTCTGGAATACCGGGTGGGCGCTCTTTGTGCACTGCATCTGGTTGACTTGCTGGTCATATTGGTGGGTCCACATGTCGGGAGAAATCGCTGCAGGCAATGCGTTGAAGGCTACTCTCTCCAGGCGATCAGTCCAGGTGTAGTCCCCGGTAATTTCAATAATACTTTCCAGGGAAGACAAATATTCTACTACTGCGCATAGTTCTGTGCCACGGACCGGGGACGTTCCAGCCAGACACTCGTCTCCGCTGAACATGCCGTGGATTTGTCCGTGAGAATTGTCCAGTTGTTTCTGCATTTCAGCCAGTCGGTGCAAATGTTCTTCCTGATTATCTTGTTTCCACAGCAGAGCACAGCTGCGCAGCATCATGGCATTGTTGACCACATGGCCAGCGTAACTCCAGTGATCGGAGTTCCGGTCTAGTTTTTCATATGGCCAGTCTTCTTCAAAAAAGGTTTCCCAGTCAAATCCTTGGGCCCTGAGTTTTCGGAACAGCTGTCCCATCCAGGGCTGGGGATTCCGTTCCCAGCACCAATATAAGGGATAAAGGGCTTCAAACCACCGACTTTGGGCCCATCGGCTTAGCGGTGCGCTGTCAATGTGCCGGTCAAGGCAAAACAAGGCTTTGATGACGGCCGGTTCGATCCGTTCGTCTCCGGTACATTCTTCATATTGAATTAAAACTCGGAGAATAAGAATATATGCCCAAAGGTCGTAGCCTGCTCGGGAGGCTTTGTCGGCTACTGGGCAGATCCACCCGTCTGGCTGCTGAGCGGTCAGAATTCGGTCAACATATTGACTAGCTCTATTTTTAAGCGCCTCGTCGTCCAGTAGCCACGCTAGCAGAAGAAAGCCGTCCAGCCAGTAGGGTAGCCGTTCCCAACCCTCGCCCTTTCCGCCAATCCAAGCGCTATCTTTGACATCCGGCCAGAATAGGTCTAGATTCCCGGCCAGGCCCTCGGCTTGTGTCCGGAGCTGTTCTGCCAGCCAGCCCCGAGGATGGATTTCTTCCGGCGTAAAATGCTCGTATCTGTTTTTTTGCAGTTCCATGGTACCTCCGTCCCGCGCGTAGCGCAGTGCGTTGCCGAATCACGGCGATTTTTGTATAATTCTATTATATAACATTTTTTGTTTTTTTGCAAGAGGGCAAAAGACAATATTGTTTTACCTTGTAGAATGTTCATAAAAATGTAGAATTGAATCCTCCGAAAGAGGGTTGCAATTTTTAAGTTTTTGTATTATAATGTATACTGGCAAGGATTTGAGTTCTCTATCCAAATTTTTATTTTTTTGCCTTACTTTGGTGAAAATTTATAGTATCAGGAGGTACACAATATATGAACGCACAGGAAAAATCAGCACAGCTGACGTCCTTACGTGCGGCGTTAGAGCAAAAGCCAGAAGGCTTTTCTGGGATGTCGGCGCGGGAACGGCTGGCGCTGTTGTTTGACGAGGGGTCCTTTGTGGAGGTTGGTGCTTTTGTTCGCCAGCGACCCTCTGAGTTTGGAACAACAGATGGCGCGGCTGAGGGGGTTGTGACCGGTTACGGCGCGGTTAATGGTGTGTTGGTCTTTGCTTTTGCCCAGGATCCATCGGTTCTACGGGGTAGCGTCAGTGAGATGCATGCTGCGAAAATTGTATCTATTCTTCAGATGGCCCGAAAAGCTGGGGCGCCGGTAGTTTCTTTTTTGGATTCTTGCGGCCTGCGGCTTAAGGAGGGAATTGATGCGCTGACCGGTTATGGAAAGGTGCTGTCGCTTTGCTCTGAAATCCGGGGTGAACTTCTTCATATTTGTGTTCTCAGCGGTGTTTGTTCCGGCGCGCTGTCTTTTATTCCGGCTTTTGCTGATTATGTGATTGCGCTGGAAGGGGCCGAATTATTTCTTTCTTCCCCTGATGTTTTGCCGGCTGGAAGTTCTTCCGACGGGTGGAAGGCACTGGTAAGTGCTGTTTGTTCTGACGATGCGGCTGCCGCCGGACAGGTGCGCCAATTTTTGAATGCTTTTCGGGGCAGCGATGGTACTGACGATGATGTCAATCGCCTTACTCCGGAACTGGAAACGGTGCTTTCGGTCAGTGGATATAATGTGAATTCTGTAGTCGCGTGTCTGGCTGATAATGGGGTTCTGTTGCCGTTTTTGTCGGAGTTCGCTCCGAATTTGGTGACTGGACTGATTTGCCTGGACGGTCTTCCGGTGGGTGTCGTTGCCAATCAGCCCGCAGTAAAGGACGGCAGCCTGGATGGAGATGCTGCCCGGAAAGCCGGACGGTTCCTGGATTTCTGTGATAGGTTTGCCATTCCGGTTCTTTCCTTGGTAGATACCGAGGGCTTTTCTCCCGACGGTGGGGCTGATATCTCGGCCTGCGGAGAATTGCTGGCGGCTTATACGCGGGCCGAGACCGTAAAAATTACTTTGATTACCGGCAGGGCTTATGGTGCCGGATATTTGACGATGGGATCAAAGAGTACCGGGGCCGATGTGGTGCTTGCACTACCTACGGCGCAGATTGCTTCTCTTCCTGCCCGAACCGGCGCTGTGTTTCTGGGACAGCAGGATCTTGCAAATGCATCCTCACCTGTGGAGAAGAGGGAAGAACTGATCGCTTCTTACGCTGAAACATTGGCCTCGCCTGTCCAGGCGGCTGCTCGGGGAGAGGTGGACGATATCATTGCCTTTGCTACAGCTCGGCAGTTGCTGATCAGTTCTCTGAATTTGTTTTTACAGGACGGTGAATGCTGATGCCTTTTTTGACAACCGCTGTCCCTTTGGATACCGTAGGGGAACGGGTGCTTTACGGCCTGCAGGTGACTCTGATTGGATTGGGATTTGTTTTTGCGGTTTTGCTGATGATTATGGGTGTAATTTATTTGTTCCGGTTGTTTTTCTATACCATTCCCAATCGGAAAAAGAAGTCGGATACGTTGGAAATCCCGATCCCCGCATCGGTTTCTGTGCCGCCAATTCCCGTTTCTGTTTCCCCGCCGTCCCATCCGGAAGAGGAGGTCGCTGTTGTCGCGGCTGCTCTTGCAGCGTATCTGGACCAGACACCGGAAGTTTTTGCGTCCCGTTATCGGATCCGCTCTTTCAAACGAATTCTCTGATGAATGATGAAAGGATTGAAATACAATGAAAAAATTCAGAATTACCATAAATGGAAATACCTATGATGTAGACGTTGAGGAGCTCGTTTCTTCTGCAGCCGCGCCTGCTTCCGTGTCTCCGGCTGCGCAAGCACCTGTGGCTGTGCCTCCTCCTGTTGTATCACCTGCTCCCACGCCTGCTGCCCCTGTGGCTGCTGGTTCGGTTGCTGTGAAGGCTCCTTTACCCGGGACGATCTTGAAGATTTTTGTCAACGTAGGTGACGTAGTAAAAACTGGTGACAATCTGTGCATTTTGGAAGCTATGAAAATGGAAAATGAAATCAAAGCTGCGTCTGACGGAACCGTTGCCGCTGTTCATGTGTCCCCAGGGGTTTCTGTTTCTACTGACGATCTGTTGATTTCTTTGTCCTGAATTTTGGCCGGAAAGAGAGCCGTTATTTATGGATATTTTAGAGGTTATTAAGGGATTTCTTGCCGATTCCGGTTTTGCGCAGTTGGGCGGCCAGTGGAAAAACTTAGTGATGATCGGAATTTCCTGTGTACTGATTTATCTTGCGGTTGGGAAGAAATTTGAGCCCCTGCTGCTCCTTCCCATTGCCTTTGGGATGCTATTGGCCAATCTGCCGCTGGCGTTTTTGATGCATCCGGAATATTTTGCCGACGGACAGGTGGATATGCAGGGGATCCTGCATAACGGCGGCTTATTTGACTTTTTGTATTTAGGAGTCAAATGGGGGATTTATCCACCGCTAATTTTTTTGGGGGTTGGGGCGATGACCGATTTTTCGCCGCTGATCGCCAATCCGAAGAGTATTTTGCTTGGGGCTGCGGCCCAGTTTGGAATTTTCTTTACGTTTACCTGTGCAATTGGTTCCGGGTATTTCAGTGTCGCGGAAGCTGCGGCTCTTGGAATTATCGGAGGCGCCGATGGGCCTACAGCTATTTACGTGACTAAAACACTGGCTCCGCAGTTACTGAGTGCTATTGCTGTGGCTGCTTATTCTTACATGGCCTTAGTTCCGATTATTCAGCCCCCGATTATGCGGGCGTTGACTACCAAAAAAGAACGGGGGATTGTCATGGAAAATCTCCGTCCGGTTTCTCGGTTGGAACGGATTCTGTTTCCCATCTGCGTGACAGTGATTGTTGCCCTGATTATTCCTGATGCCACTACACTGGTGGGAATGCTAATGCTGGGGAATTTAATGAAAGAATGCGGTGTTGTGGACCGTTTGAGTAAGACGGCTCAAAATGAGCTAATGAACATCATTACGATTTTCCTTGGCTTGACGGTAGGGGCGACAGCTTCCGCCCAGAACTTTCTGCAACCCAAAACGTTACTGATTATTGGCCTAGGCTTGGTTGCTTTCTGTATGGCGACTGCTGGCGGTGTTTTGTTTGGGAAGCTGATGTGTTGGGCAACCAAAGGAAAAGTCAATCCGCTAATCGGTTCCGCCGGTGTGTCGGCAGTTCCCATGGCTGCCCGGGTATCTCAGGTGGTGGCCCAGTCGGAAAACCCTGGCAACTTTTTGTTAATGCATGCCATGGGGCCCAATGTAGCCGGCGTGATTGGTTCTGCGGTGGCGGCCGGTGTGTTCCTGAATTTGTATGGGGCTTAATGCCTGTGCCTTTTTGCTACGATAAAACGAAAGGAGAATTTTCCCCCTTGCGGGGAAAAATACGGTAACATGAGTCAAGTGAAAATTACCGAAACGATTCTGCGGGATGCCCATCAATCCCTAATTGCTACCCGAATGACGACAGAAGAGATGCTTCCTGCGCTGCCAATTTTGGACAAAGTCGGGTATCATGCTCTAGAAGCTTGGGGAGGGGCTACTTTTGATGCCTGTCTGCGTTTTCTGAATGAAGATCCTTGGGAGCGATTGCGGACTATTCGGGCCAATGTAAAAAATACAAAGCTCCAGATGCTTCTGCGGGGACAGAATATTTTGGGTTATCGGCACTATGCTGACGATGTGGTGGAGTATTTTGTACAAAAATCCTTGGCTAACGGTATAGATATTATCCGGATTTTTGATGCGCTCAATGACGTGCGCAACCTGCGGACAGCGGTCAACGCCACATTGAAGGAGGGGGGGCAAGTGCAAGCTGCCCTCAGCTATACTATTAGTCCAGTGCACAATATTGAAAGCTATGTGAAACTAGCTAAAGAACTGGAGGAGATGGGTGCTTCTTCTTTGTGTATCAAGGATATGGCAGGCTTACTTCTTCCCCAGGCGGCCTATGATTTAGTTAAGGCTTTGAAGGAAAACGTGAAAATTCCTCTGGAGCTGCATACTCACTATACTTCCGGACTTGCTTCCATGGTTTGTTTGAAGGCGGTGGAGGCTGGCTGCGATATTATTGATACTGCACTCTCTCCATTGTCCATGGGAACTTCCCAGCCACCTACGGAACCTTTTGTAGCTGCGCTGCAGGGCACGGAATACGATACCGGTTTGGATTTGAATGTGCTCAATGAGGCTCGCGCATGCTTTGTTCCTTTGCGGGAAAAGTATCTTCAAAACGGACTTCTGAACCCCACGGTGCTGTCAGTGAATATTAATGCTTTGCTGTATCAGGTCCCTGGTGGGATGCTGTCAAATTTGGTGTCCCAGCTCAAGCAGGCTGGAAAGGAAGATAAACTGGATGAGGTGTTGCAGGAGGTGCCCAGAGTACGGGAGGATGCTGGATATCCGCCGCTGGTGACGCCTACCTCTCAAATTGTGGGAACCCAGGCAGTGTTTAATGTTCTATTTGGCCGTTATAAAAATGTGTCTAAAGAATTTCGTGCACTAATACGGGGGGAATATGGGAGAACACCGGTAGAAATTAATCCGGAATTTCGAAGACAGATTATTGGGGACGAGGCCCCCATTACCGGTCGGCCGGCGGATGCTCTTCCTCCTGAGTTGGATACGCTACGGGAAAAAATGCGTAAATACGAAGAGCAGGAAGAGGATGTTTTATCTTATGCTCTGTTTGAACAGGTGGCACTGAAGTTTTTTGAAGCCCGGCAAAGCCGCAAATATGGTGTGGATTATACCCACGCTGACCCGGCCAACGCCATTCATCCCGTATAAGATTAAGGGCAGCCTGTAGCAGCTGCCCGTCCATAAGCAAGTAATTTGACTTTTGCAAGGCAGTATAGTTTTTTCTATGCTGCCCTGCTTTTTTTCTCTCTCAATATCCACATGCTTTTGAATAACGGCGGAGAAACTTTCAAAATTTGCCTTGTTCTGCTCAAAGGTATCTATGCTTGTCTTTACAAGTTCCTTTATCCGCTTTGTTTTTTTGTCTGCGGGATCTTTCATATAGTCCCCGCATTGCCCTTTGCCCTCATAACAGCGTGGATTTTTTTGCTTGCATTTCGGGCATATAGGGGAAAGTTTTTTAATTCTGTATCTTTCCGTATTTGTACCCTCGTTTTATTTTTGCACACAGGGCAGCGTAGCCATTCTGCTTTGTTCAAAGCCACCACCTTCCTTTCAAGCACCATTTCTTTTGATTATTTGATTTATCCATATTATCCCGCTTAGATAAGCTAATGTTACCATTTTATTATCGGCGTTGATAACACACGTTCTGTAACTGTGGATAATATCAATATGTTTTGTGTTAGATTATAAGCGATTTTGCTTAGAAAATCAAGACATTAAAAATATCTATAACACACTATAAAATAAAAGGTATCAATTTGTATTTGACTTTCTTTTTATAATCTGCATATCCATCAAGTTCCTGTTGGCTCTGTGTCTTATGCGTCTGGCTCGTTGGTTATGTATGTCTACCCGATAAAATTAGAAGTTGTCGGTTCATAGTATTTCAACAAAATGATTATTAAAGTCATTCCAATATTTTTTATATACAAAATCTATGTTGTCACTAAAGTTGAGCTGATACATTCTAAATATGACGGGAATATCTTTCGGTTGCCACTGTTCTTCATAGGAATAGCAGTATTTCATACCCACTTTTTTCATAACATTCCCGCTTCTCGGATTGTTTTTGTCAAGGGTTGCTGTAATATATGGCAGTCCATCTTTTTTTACTTGTTTTACAATTGCTTTCCCTGCTTCTGTAACAATCCCCCTGTGCCAAAACTCCTTACGCAAACCGTAACCAAAGTCATGGTGTTCTTCCATATCAACATTGATATAACCTATTGGGAAATTATCTTCTTTTAGGCAAATAGCATATGCGTAGCCTTGCGGTTGCGCGTATTTTGAAGCGTATTTTTCCTCATAAAATTTCTTTGTTTCCTCTATATTTTTTATGGGATACCATGGTAAAAACTCATTTACTTCCTCATCCTTAAGAATTCGATATAATGCTTCCATATCTTGTTTTGTAAATTTTCTTAAAATCAAACGCTCTGTTTCTAATGTAGGCGTATTCATATTATCTTACCTCAATGATTCCAGCTCTGATTTTAGTTTCCAAAATTTTTGCAACGCTTTCGGCAATTCGGTTTTCTGGAATACTTCCGGTTTGAATTGCTTCAAGGATCCCCTCAACTGCTTCCTGCAAGTTTTCCGGCATAAGAATAATATCTACTCCTGCCTGAATCGCCATCACCGCCGCCTGCCCGGATGAATATCGTTTAGTAATTGCTTTCATCTGCATGGAATCCGTAATGATAAGTCCGCTAAAATCTAAATCGTTTCTCAAAATATTTATCATCGTGTTTGACAGCGACGCGGGTATATCATTTCCCGTTATCTGTGGAGCTGAAATGTGCCCAACCATAACAAATTCTGCACCGGCGGCAATCCCATTTTGAAACGGAACAAGCTCAACTTTATGCAGTTCCTCCAGGGTTTTATTCAACTCGGTATATCCTTTATGGCTGTCTGTTGCTGTATCACCATGACCTGGAAAATGTTTCAATGTACATAAAATGCCGCTGTCCTTAAAGCCCTGTACTGCTGCTGATACCATGCTTGAAGTTACAATCGGGTCTGTACTGAAAGAGCGGTCGCCGATAACAGGGTTATCGGGATTGGAATCGACATCAGCAACGGGTGCAAAATCAAGATTAAAACCCAATTCAGCAATTTCGATACCAATGGTATAGCCCACATTGTATGCATTATCAGTGTCTCCGGTATCTCCAATCACTTTCATGCTGGGGAATGAAGTTGTACCCATATTGCTGTTTTTTCCTATGCGGGCAACCCTGCCGCCTTCCTCATCTACTGCAATAAAAAGACCTATGCGGGAGTATGACTGGCTATTACCGATCATTTTTTTTACTTGTTCCGGTGTTTGGATGTTATCTGCAAAATATACTATTCCACCTACCGGATAATTTTGCAGCGCCTGTTCAGTAGCACTTCCGGCTTGTGTTTGTACGGCTGCTTTTGTTAACTGTTCTGGGTTGACAATAAACATTTGATATATTTGTTCGGTTAATGTCATAGATGACAATATTTCCAATGCTTGTTCTTCGATTGTCAAAACTGATGGGGCTGTAGAAGAATCCTCTTCCAATGTTGAGTTATTGTCATTTTCGCTTGTTTGAGTCTGTTCGATGTCCTCGGATCCAACTTCGCCTAATGTGGTTTCATCTTGTTGATTCCCTGTACTTTCGGATTCAACATTGGAATTAATTATTCGTCCTGCGGCAAAATAGACTGCCAAAACAGATGCAATTATTAAAGACGCAAATACGAGGACATATTTTCTACGTCCGCCGCGCTTTTTTTTGTTCTTTGTCATGCCTTTGATCCTCTTTTTATTTATGTGTTTGCTCACTAATCAACTATACAGATATAAATGATTCTACCTTTTCCTTGCTTCTGTTGTGCGGAATAGCGAGGTGATTTCTTGAAACCATACAATGAAATAATCTGATATATGGATTGCCGGACAATCAAAAAGGCGAGCAAGCATTTTATAGGCTTGTTTCGCCTGTTATGGTTTATGCGGTTGAAATTGCTTGAAAATATGCAGCTAATGATTTCCGTAGTCCTGTTCTCGCAGACAGTGTTCCAAACCATGACTTTTTCATCCAGATATTTAGAGGGCGAGAAAACCTTAATTTAAGCGGCTTTCAAAATTTCCAAACAGAGGCATCTGCTTACCCTCGTAGGCTTCAAAACGCCCGCAAATAGCGATAAAAAGATGGGGAAAATCTACATAACATCTTTCCCGTCTTGTCCTGCAACCTGTCTGTCATCTGTTAAGTTTGTTTCACATATCTTCTTTATCGTTGGTTAATAAAATTGCGGGCCGCTTTATTTTATTGGCTGTTTTTCAATGTTTTTAACGCAGACTTCGGAATTGTTTTTTTATTGCAGGGGCAATTCGGGTAGAATCGCAAATTTTGGAAATAGATTTCTTTCGGATAAAACTGTTCCTTGGCAGATTTTCCAGAAAACAAGCAGTCTCGTCAGCGGAAATCTCACAGCATTCAGCAACAAGCCAGGCGGCTGCCATTTGAGCATAATACTTCTCGGTCCGGAGATTTTTTACTGCATCCAGCAGTAACTGTAATTCTTCGGGACGGACATAATGGTCCAAATACATGACTAAGGCGAATCGTGCTTCATATTCCTGTTCTGAGATTGCATAGGAAGCCAGAAAATTCTGCCCCTCTTCTCTATGGCTACGGAAGCTTTTCAGTCCGGCGCAGCAGCTGTCGCAGATCGACCAGTTGTGGATAGCCGGGATAAATTCTGCAATCAGTTGAAGGCGCAGGGAAAACGGAACCGAAATTTGCCCTAGCAGCATTCCCCAGACCATGATTTCTTCAAAAGTTCCTTTAGGTTCAGTCAGATACTTTTGCCAGTCTTTTTTTGCAAGCCGTGCGGCTATTCGGCGCAGATGCGGAAGCCGGACGCCCAGGACATGATCGGTGCCAGGCATGAGACGGCATGTGAAAATTCGGTAATTCTCTTCTGCCAATGCATGCAGTTCTTCCTCCAGAAAACTCATGGTGGCTCCTTTCTCCTTTGGTGTTGAAATCAATGCAAAGTATAAGCTTTGGGGGCCAGCGTTTTCCTTTCGCAAAAGTGATCGGTCCATCAGGCTTACGTGTTGCTCTAAATGTCTTTTTTGTAAATAGTTTCTCCATACTTTTCTGTAATTCGCCGGGCTGCCTTGTAAATGTCTCCGCATCCTAGGGTGATAAACAGATCGCCTGGCTGGGCCAATTGCTTTACTCGGTCTGCAATGTGTTCAAAGTCGGGTAGATATTCCGCATTGTTTAGCCTGCCAACCACGTCCCGAGCGTCAATATGATAGGCATCGTTGGTTTCCCGGGCAGGGTAAATAGGAGGGATGAGAACACCGTCCACTGTGGATAGAACTCGGACAAAGTCGTCCATGAGCATTTTTGTCCGGGAAAAGGTGTGAGGCTGGTGAATTGCAAAAATTCGCCGGAAGCCCAGATCTCGGGCCGTAGCAAATGTTACTGCGTAGGCATCGGGATGATGGCCATAGTCATCGGCAATAACCGCCCCGTTGACAGTGCAGTAATATTCAAAGCGTCGTCCAGCTCCATTGTAGGCATGCAACCCTTCCGCAATATCTTTTCCGGAAATGCCGCAAACATGGCAGGCAGCAGCAGCAGCCAGAGCATTTTTAATATTATGCTGACCGGGTACTGAAAGACAAATCCTGCCCAGCAGTTCTTTCGGTCGGTCTCCGTTGGAATGGTACCATAGCTCAAAGGACGGCAATCCCTGCTGCAAGACAATTTGTTCTGCCTGATAATTACCATGTTCTAGCCCAAAGGTTTGCAATGGTCCGGAATAGGTTTTTAGCATCTGGCGGGAATTGTCGTCTTCCGCGTTTGCAATTAGCAAGCCTCCAGGACGTATATTATCCAGATATCGACGGAAAGCTCGGATTAAATTATCCTGGGTGTGAAAATATTCCATGTGATCCTGGGCAATGTTCAGTACGACAGAAATATTGGGGTAAAAATAATGAAAGGACTCCTTGAACTCACAGCTTTCAAAAATGCAGGTTTCTCCGTTGCCCAAACGGAAGGATGCGTTAATCCGGTTCATATGTCCGCCAATAATAGCATCGGGATTTTTTCCTGCCGAAAGAAATACAGAGGTAATCATGGATGTTGTTGTTGTTTTCCCATGTGTTCCGGCTACACCCACCGTTTGAGGATAACTGTCCAGCAGCCAGCCTAAGAATTCTGCTCGACGGAAAACTGGGATTCCGACTTCTTTTGCCCGGAGAAGTTCGGGATTGCAGTTAGCAATAGCGTCGGTTCGGACAATCAGTTCCGGCTGTTCACTGTCAATATTTTCGGCGGTTTGTCCCAAGTATATGCGAATGCCCTGTCGAGCTAGTTCCCGGGTCGCGTCCGATTCCTGCATGTCGGACCCTGCTACATTGTATCCCCGGTGGCGAGCAATTTGAGCTAGACTGCTCATGGAGGATCCACCGATGCCCATAAAATATAGGCGGAAGACGCGGGGGAGAATTTCTTTAATATTCATCGGAAAAATGTCCTTTCCCTGAATTTTTTTTACAGTCTATTCTATGCATTGACGTTTGGGACGGTGTTTTTATTCCATTTCCGGGATATTTCTTAGGGAAATTCCAATACAAATCAGAATCACGACTCCTGCGGGAACAGAAACAGCCCAAAAAGGAATGGGAAAAAGCAGAAACTGGTGTAAAATGCTATATATTGCTAGAAGACCGCAGAAGATCATGCCCAGCCTGGGAGGGAAAAGAGATTGTTCCTTCTCCGTCCGGGCTTTTTCCAGTCCCCAGAGAAATAGCAGAGCGAAGAGAGCACCGATGGCTTGCGTCAAATAGGTCCCCTGCTCAAAAATAGCTGCAAACAGATTTAAAATCAGTCCGATAAACAACCCGTCTCCCTGGAGCCAACCCTCAAAAAAGAAGCGGATTTCTGCCACGGCTTCCAGAAAAAAGATAACCAGCAAAATTGTGCTTACCGTATAGGCTGCTTTGACACGGCGGTTAATCTGTCGTTTTTCCAGATGAAACCACAGAATCAAATAGCCCACAAAAGTAGGAATAATGTTAATGGTATATTCCGCTGTTTCCGTGGACAGCGGCATGCGGCAGGAAAATAAAATAAAAACAAAGCTTAACAGAACAAAACTCATGGAATCTGTGTTTCCCCCTTGATCCGAACCCGGATCCCGTATTTTTTTTCTAAGTAAAGCAGGTTTTCTTTTTTTTGTCCGATCCATTGGGAAAGCTCTCTTACGGGGACAAAAATTTGTAATTCGCCGTTAGCGGCTTTTCCAGCGGTTACGGTTTTTTCCATCTTGCGGCGGCAGAGTCGTTGGCGGACCAATTCCCCGAAGGCGGGATGAAATGGCCCTGCGATAATCTGTCCTGAATCAATATCAGAATGCAGGCCGATTCGAAGAATCTGAATGTTTCGTTCTTGGAACAGTTCACTTAAGTCTGTCGAAATTTCTACGGCTTGATCTAGGTCCAGGGGACGATAGATTCCCTCCCGGTACATCTGTTCTAGTCGAGTGCCGGCAAGAACGACACAGGGGTAAATTCTTACCGCATCGGGTTTCAGGTCCGCAATCGCTCGGCCGGTTTGCCAGATGGTCTGTTTTGTGTCTTTGGGCAAACCGGGCATAAATTGCAACACGGTCTGCACCGACTCCTGTTTCAGCCATTGCATAGCCCGGATGGTATGTTCCACTCTGTGCCCCCGCTCAGAGGCCTCCAAAACCTGATCGCACATGCTTTGGACTCCCAGTTCTACTGTTGTTACCTCGTATTCTCGCAGAAGAGCAAGAATCGGCGGGGAAATGCAGTCGGGGCGGGTAGATAGACGGATCCCAATAATCCGGGAATCTTCCTGTCGGAGCTGTCGGGCAATATCCAGATAATACCGTATTATGGGTTCCGGTAAAGCGGTAAAACTACCTCCGAAAAAGGCAATTTCCGCCTGGAAATAGCACTCTGGTAGATTCTGAAGTGCGTTCCGGAGTTGCCGTTCCGGATGCTGAGGCAGATGGCTCCGGGAAATAATTTCTTGGTTGCAAAATATGCATCGATGAGGACAGGCTGCATGGGGCAGGAACAGCGGAAGGATCGCCTGTTTCATTTTCCTTCATTCACTCCCATTAATTCCAGGGCTTTTTTTGCGGCCTGTTGTTCTGCCGCTTTTTTGGAGCGGCCTTTTCCCTCGGAAATGCGGTTACTGTTCAGATACAGATAGCAGAGAAAGGTTTTTTCATGCTCGGGTCCCTGTTGTCCGGCAATAGTATACCGAAGTACCTCTCCTTTGTTTTTCTGAACCACTTCCTGGAGCAGGGTTTTATAATCGTGCTGCTGAAAGTTTTCTAAACCTGCTTTCAGAAGAGGTTCGGCAAACCGTCGGGCTGGGGTCATGCCTCCGTCCAGATAAATAGCTCCTAAGATAGCCTCCAGTTCATCGCACAGCAGGGACGGTCGATCAGCACCCAGAATCCGTTCACCTTTCCCTAGCTGAAGAAATTCCCCCAATCCCAGTTTTCGGGCGAAGGTTGATAACGCCTCTTCGCAGACCAGCAGGGATTTCATTTTGGTTAGATTCCCCTCATCGCCGTCCAGGTGATGGAACAGATAGTCGGAACTGATTAGCGACAATACAGAGTCTCCCAGAAATTCCAGTCGTTCGTTGCATTCTCCCAGCTGTCGGTGTTCATTTAGATAGGAAGAATGGGTTAAGGCGGTTTTTAGATATTTTTTATCCCGGAATGTGTATCCGATGCATTGCTCCGCTTCCGGGATGCGGAAAGGGTCAGTCATCGGAGTGGGCCCGGATGTATTCTACCATGTCGCCCACAGTTTGCATGCGCTTAAGGTCTTCGTCGTCAATGAGTACGTCGAATTCTTCTTCAATTAACATAGAAAGTTCAATCCGATCGGGAAGGTCTGCTCCAAGATCTTCTTCAAACCGGGTGGACGGTGTGACAAAATGTTCTTCTAGTTCAAAAATATCTTCAATGAATGCAGCAAGACGTTCAAAAATCATCGGGTTCCCTCCTGTGTCTGTGCTAATGTTTGCTTGATTTGTTCAATGACGCCTGAGCCGGCAAAATCCGCAGCTTGCCGAATAGCGTTTTTGAATGGTTTTGCCTTGGAATTTCCGTGGGCCTTAATGACCGGATGACACACGCCCATAACGGCGGCTCCTCCTACTTCAGTATAATCTGCACGATGCTTTAGGGCTCGCAACTGCTTTTTCATTAGCAGGGCCCCCAGAGTAGAAAGGGGAGATGCGGTCAATGCCTCTTTCATCAGACCTAGGAAAAACAACCCGGCTCCTTCGCAGCCTTTCAGCAGCAGATTGCCGCTAAATCCGTCACAGACTGCTACCTCGCAGTCTCCCATCATGACGCCTCGCCCTTCGATATTGCCTACAAAATGAAGGTTTGGATTACTTTTTAGCAACCGATGAGCTTCAACATAAAGTTCTGGGCCCTTGCATTCCTCCGCTCCATTGTTGACTAGGCCGACCCGAGGACAGTCGGAAAATCCCATTTGTTTCATATAAACCGAACCCATCAGGCCAAATTGCTCCAGGTATTCCGGCAAGCAGGTTTCATTGGCACCGCCGTCAATGAGCATTACATGTCCGGTTTGACAGGGTAAAATAGGGGCAAAGGCCGCCCGTTTAATGCCCGGAATCCGTTTATCGATAAGCGTTGCTCCGGCCAGAAGTGCGCCGGAGTTTCCGGCTGAGACAAATGCATCCCCCTGTCCCTCTTGTAGCAGACGAAGGCCTACTGACATGGAGGACTGTTTCTTTTCCTTGAGTACGCTGGAGGCGGAATCCTCCATAGTAATGACCTCCGGGGCATCGGCAAAGGCAATGCGGTCAGGACAGATGTTTTGTTCTTTTATCGTTTGTTTCAGTTCAGCTTGCCGTCCAATAGCTAGAATATCTACGCCCAGTTCTTTTACCGCCAAGGCACAGCCTTTTAGGATTTCTATCGGGGCGTTGTCCCCGCCCATGGCGTCAACGATGATTTTCATGGTGTTTCTTCCTTTCATTGGGTTTAAAGCTTTATGGTTGCCAGTATGTTTAGCGCACGCTGGGACAATTGCAATTTCCGATCCTTCTTTTTGATTTTGCCCTCCAAAGACGGAAATAATCCAAAATTAATGTTCATGGGTTGAAAGGGTTCACTGCCCGGATCACTGACATAGTGGGCGAGGGCACCGATAGCGGTTTCCCGGGGAAATTCCACCGACTTGCCTAAGGCGTTCAGTCCGGCTACAAAACCGGAAGATACCGATTCGATATAGCCTTCCACTCCGGTAATTTGGCCGGCAAAAAATAGACCTTTTTTCTTTCGGGTTTCGTAGGTCGGTGTCAGCAGACAGGGGGAATTCAGAAAGGTATTTCGATGCATGACTCCGTATCGGACAAATTCCGCGTTTTCCAATCCGGGAATCATGGAAAATACCCGTTTCTGCTCTGGAAAAGTCAGATGGGTCTGAAATCCTACAATGTTATATAAGGAGGATGCGGCGTTGTCTTTTCGCAATTGTACCACACCCCGAGGCAGTTTTCCGGTATGCGGATCGGGAAGTCCTACCGGTTTGAGCGGCCCGTAAAGCAATGTTTCATAGCCCCTCTTTGCCATTACTTCCACTGGCATGCAGCCTTCAAACACTCGGTCTGTGTCAAATTCATGAATGTGAGCGGTTTGAGCGCCGATTAGGGAATCATAAAAGGCTTTGTATTCATCCTCATTCATGGGACAGTTGATGTAATCTGCTGTACCTTTTTGATAGCGGGAGGCCAAATAGGCTTTGCTCATGTCAATACTTTCCGCCGTAACAATTGTCTCTGCCGCGTCACAGAAAAACAGCTGTTTTTCACCGCAAAAACGACAGATAGCCTCTGATAGTCCTTCTGAGGCCAGAGGACCTGCAGCAATGACTGCTGGAATATCAAATTCCAGTGAGGTAATTTCCTGTTCAATCACTGTAATATTGGGATGGCTACGGATTTCCCGGGTGACGGCTTCTGAAAACCCTTCCCTGTCTACCGCCAGAGCCCCCCCCGCCGGAACCTTATGTTTCATGGCGCAGCTCATAACCAGAGACCCACACCGGAGCAGCTCTTCCTTCAGAAGGCCAATGGCGTTTTGAAGTCCTTCAGCCCGAAAGGAATTGGAGCAAACCAGTTCGCAGAACCGGTCAGAATGATGGGCAGGAGAGCGTTTGGTCGGCTTCATTTCATAAAGGCCTACTTTTGCCCCCCGTTTGGCGCATTGCCAGGCTGCTTCACATCCGGCCAGTCCTGCGCCTACAATGGCAACGTCAAAACTCATTCTGCATTCTTTTCCTTCCGACCCTTGGGGGCTTCTCCCACATATCCGCAGCCTTCTTTAAGGCAGTAGACCTTTCCGAATTTCCGGAAAAGGGTTCCTCCGCATTTGGGACAGGATTCTTTTTGGGGAATGTCCCAGGTCATAAACTTACAGTTTACATTGTCAGCGCAAGCGTAATAAGTTTTTCCGGTTTGCGTCCATTTTACAACCAGCTTACCTCCGCACTTGGGACAATTTCCAGGAGCTTCGGTGTAAACCGGCTTGGTATTTTTGCATTCCGGATAGCCGGGACAGGCGAGGAACCGCCCGTAACGGCTGATCTTATAAACCATGTTCCGACCACAATGCTCACAAACAACATCGCTTTCTTCCACTGGAAGCTCTACTTTCCGTCGCTCTGTAGTTTGCTCTGCTTTTTGCAAATCCTTTTCAAAGTCCTCATAAAAGCTTTTCAATACGCTTAGGGAGGTTGTCTGCCCCTCTTCGACTTTATCCAGTTGGGTTTCCATATGGGCGGTAAAGTTGACATCTACAATGTCTCGGAAGCTTTCGATCATCAGTTCCGTAGTGACATTTCCCAAAACTGTGGGCTTGAGAGTTTTTCCTTCCCGTTCAACGTAATTCCGTTCAATGATTGTTCCAATAATAGGCGCATAGGTGGACGGGCGGCCAATTCCATTTTCTTCCAGTGCTTTAATCAAGGACGCCTCGGTGTATCGAGATGGGGGCTGGGTAAATTTTTGTTCTGCCGTGAGGGTGTCAAACGGCAGTATTTGTCCTTGATCCAGTTCCGGCAGGACGGATTTTTCCTCATCGTCGGCATAATGGTACAGTTTGGTAAAGCCGTCAAAGCGTAATTTTGTGTCGGATGCTCGGAACATATACCCAACTGCTCCAATCTCTACGTTACGTACATCATAAACCGCCGCGGCCATCTGACTTGCGGTAAAACGTTCCCAGATCAATTTATACAAACGGTACTGGTCGTTAGACAGGCTGTTCCGAATTGCATTGGGAGTCAGACGGATGTCGGTTGGGCGGATCGCCTCATGGGCATCCTGGGCAGACCGCTTGGCTTTGAAGACGCGGGGGACACGGGGGTAGTAATTTTCCCCGTAGATGTCTAGAATATAATCTTTTGCCGCTGCCTGGGCTTCTGCGGAAACCCGCAGGGAGTCTGTTCGCATATAGGTAATCAGTCCTACCAATCCGTGGCCGGCCACATCTACGCCTTCGTAAAGGCTCTGAGCTACCGACATGGTTTTCTGGGGATGCATGTTCAGATGTACTGACGCATCCTGCTGAAGGGCGGAGGTTGTAAAGGGCGGATGCGGATTTTTCTGCTTTTCCTGCCGTTTGATATTAGTTACTTTGTATTCTGCACCTTTTAGATCAGACAAAATCCGGTCGGCCTGTTCCTTGGTTGTGACGGTCAATTTGCCGTTGGCGTCGCCTACCAGCCGCGCTGCGTATTTTTTCGGATTATTATGGAACCAGGCGTCAATGTTCCAGTATTCCTGGGGAATAAAGGCTTCGATTTCCTTTTCCCGATCTACCACCAGCCGCGTTGCTACCGACTGAACCCGTCCGGCCGATAGACCTCGTTTGACCTTGTGCCACAAAAAAGGAGAGAGTTTATATCCTACAATCCGGTCCAAAATTCTCCGGGTTTGCTGTGCATTAACCAAATCCTTGTCAATAGTTCGGGGAGTTGCAATTCCCTCGTTAACCGCCCGTTTAGTAATTTCATTGAAGGTTACCCGGATAGGTGCCTGTTCGTCAAGGTGGAGCATTTCTGCCAAATGCCAGGCAATGGCTTCTCCTTCCCGATCAGGGTCAGTTGCTAAATAGACAGCTCGGCTGTTTTTAGCCGCCGCCTGCAATTCTTTTAGAAGGGCACTTTTTCCATCTTTGCGGGGAACAATATATTCCGGGGTAAAATCATGTTCTATGTCCACACCCAATCGGGACGCAGGAAGATCCCGGATATGTCCCTTGGAGGAAAGCACCTCGTATTTGTAACCTAGGTATTTCTGAATGGTCTTTGCTTTTGCCGGTGATTCTACAATTAAAAGGTTTTTTGCCGGTTTAGCACTTTTTTTTGTTGTTTTTTTTGCTGCGGAAGCCGTTGATTTCGTTGCCATAAACTGTTTGGTCTCCTTAAAAATTTATAATTTTATAAACAGGGCCCCGGGAAAGGATTTGATGCATCCTGCTACTTCCAGGCCACGAAGAATTGGTAACAGAGTGTCATATCCCCGGCCACAAAGACGGCATAAATCTTCTGCTTTCAGAATTTGCAGAGAGGGAATTCGTGCCATCAGGTCTGTTTCCTCGTTATTGAGACGGGTTTTTATTGCCGGTCCCGTCAGTGCTGTCGGAGTCAGTTTGTCCCTGTAACGGGGCAGATATTCCTCCAGAATATCTGCGGGTTCCGTGCAAAGAATCGCTCCTTGCTTAATCAAAAAATTGGTACCGGTGTTTTTCCGGTCAGCAGGACTATTGGGTATTGCAAATACAGTGCGATCCTGCTCCAGAGCTGTCCGTGCGGTAATCATGGAACCGCTTTGCAACGGACATTCCATTACTAAAACACCGTCGGACAAGCCACTGATAATCCGGTTCCGCATTGGGAATTGTTCGGGGGCTGGCTGTGTACCAGGCAAAAATTCCGAAAGAACACCGCCTTCTTGACAAAGCAGATCATACAAAATTCGGTTTTGTTTCGGATAAATTACGTCTACACCGCAACCAAGTACGGCAAAAGAGGCGAAATGTCGGAAGAGAGAGCCTTTGTGGGCGTAGGTGTCAATTCCTTCTGCCATGCCGCTGATAATTTGAAAACCTGTTTGTGCCAGTTTACAACTAAATTCTGCGGTCATGCGGGCTGCAGACTGGGAACAGCGGCGAGTCCCTACGATTCCTAGGGAAGGAATATCGTTTTGAGGCAATTTCCCCCGATAAAATAACACCACCGGAGGTTGGTAAATTTCTCGCAGCTGAGCTGGATAGTCCGGTTCGTGATAGCTGACGGCCTGAATGCTCTTTTCCTCACAAATTTCCTGAATGCGCAGTGCTTGGGTTAAATCTTTCCGGCCAAAAGGAGCTGCTTCTGCATAAGGAAGAATTGTTTTTAATTCAGTTGGATTTGCCAGAAAAGCATCTTCCGCAGTCATCCGGCAAATCAGTCGATAGGTGGACGGGCGGCCTAAACCGCCTGCCGTGAGCAGCCACAAAGCATAAAGTGTTTCCCGGGTCATACGGGTTTGCTCCTTTCCCGGAACGCGTAAATTAAAATGGCCGCTGCTGTTGCCGCGTTTAAGGAATTAAACGGACGTAGCATAGGAATGTAAACCTTTTGGTCGCAAAGTTCCAGAACGGCAGGAGAGATTCCCTGTCCTTCGTTGCCAATTACCAGTACCAGGGGAGGCGTCGTTTCCATCTGTTCTGGGGGCAATGCCCTTTGGTCTATGGCCGCTCCAAGTATCTTGGCTCCCACCTTTTTTTGTTGCAGAATCGTTTTCTTAGGATCCTCACGCTGTATATAGCAGTGCAAAAAAGCTCCGGCGGTACTGTTAATGACCTTTTGGGAAAAAGGGTCTGCACTGTCTGGGGAAACTACTACGCCAAATCCAAAGGCATATGCTGTGCGCACAATGGTTCCTACATTGCCAGGGTCTTGTACTCCGTCCAGCAGTACTAGACGCTTGGGGCAGGGCCGTGGCGGTTTTCGGACGGCGCAAACGATTTCCTGTCCCGATTTTGCGGAGGAAATTTTTTTCATTATTGATTCCGTTACTTGATACGTCGGTACTGTGCAGTTTGCTTCCAGTAGTTCCCTGTGCTTTTCCGGACAACGGGTAAAAATGCACCGCAATGCTTGGGAGGGAATTTCCCGGACAAATCGGTACCCTTCCACTAAAAAGGTTTCTGCACTGGGATGTTCCTTCCACTGCTCGGCCTGCAGAACAACTGGGTCTTTGCGGGAAGTAAGCAGGATCATGAGGGTAGCCTCGAAATATCCTGATTGGAACCGATAATAACCAGTACGTCAGTTGCTGTAAAGGCGTAATCCGGCGATACGGTAATATCAATCATATCGCTAAGGGCATCTTTCCGGGCCACCACGTTCAGTCCGTACCGGGTGCGCATTTCCAGTTCCCGCAGGGTTTTTCCTATCCAGGGTTTCGGAATGTTCAGTTCTGCGATAGAATATTGGTCGGAAAGTTCAATAAAATCCAGAATGTTTGTCGAAGACAGGCTTTGAGCTACCTTCGCGCCCAAGTCGGATTCGGCGCAAACAACTTTGTCGGCCCCCACCCGTTTGAGAAGTCTCTCATGTAACCGGTCTGCGGCCTGACATAAAATGCTTTTCGCCCCTAGGTCTTTAAGCATCATAGCAATAAGTGTACTAGCCTGCTGGTCATTTGTTAGAGCCACGATAACACAGTCAAAGTCTGCAGCCCCCAACGATTGAAATACTGCTTCATCCCTGCAGTCGCTGGTCAGGGCTTCGGTAACTTGGTCTGCGATGCTTTGTACCTTTGCTGGATCTTCATCTACAGCTAAAACCTCATTGCCCAAATGGTATAGAGTCGTTGCCACCGACATTCCAAAGCTATTAAGTCCGATAATCAGAAATGATTTCATGGTTCCTCCTTGTCTTTTCCGTTATCCAATCAAATCCGGGTTTCTGGGTAGTGAATCTTGTTTTGCTCTTTTTTCATATTCATAGTCAAGGCAAAAGAAATGGTCAGGGTTCCTACCCTTCCGCAGAACATGAGAAGCATTAAAATACATTGAGATACCAGGTTCAGGGTCGGGGTCAGTCCTAGGGAAAGGCCTACCGTTGCATAAGCGGAGGTGCATTCGTAAAGTATACTTAGGAAAGGAAGATTTTCTCTTTCAGATAAAAACAGGGCAAAGGAAGATACAAGAATTAATCCGACCGCCACCGAGAGAATGGCAAAGGCCCTCAATACAGTGCCAGTATCGATACGTCGTTTCATTAATGTAATGTCCGTGCGCCCCCGAAGTACTGCGCGGAAGGTTGCAATCATGACCGCGATGGTAGACACCTTTACTCCGCCGGCGGTAGAGCCGGAAGCGCCGCCAATAAACATAAGAAGAATCGTAAGCACTTGGGTGGCTTCTCGCGTAGCTGCTAGGTCAACGGAATTTAGACCCGCTGTCCGGGGAGAACCCGACTGAAACAGGCTGGAAAGAATTTTTCCCTTGACCGAAAGCGGCTCCAGGGTTTGGGGGTTGTTGTATTCGAACAGAAAAAAGCCTAATGCCCCAGCAGTATTAAAAGCAGAGAGGTGAGTAGTACTACCTTGGAAAAAACCGAAAGCTTGGAAAATTTTCGGAATCCGGCTAGATCTGCCCAAACCAGGAACCCCAACCCTCCCAAAAAGATCAAACAACAGATAGTCAATGTTACTACCAAGTCGTCTGCGTAGGCGGTCATAGAAGAAAAAGGTGTCTGCACTCCCATCAGATCAAAGCCAGCATTGCAGAAAGCCGACACTGAGGTGAACAGGCCCGTCCACAGTCCCCGAAAAAATCCTAAATCGGGAATGAATCGGGCAGCGAGAATTACAGCTCCCGCCCCTTCAAAAGCGGCGGTTCCATACAGAATGTATTTCAGCATACGGCTAACCTTGTCATATTCCAGCAAATTCAGGGATTCCATGACATTTCGCCGTTCTGAAAAGGAAATGCTCCGGCGCAGCAGCAGAGAAAGCATGGCGGCGATGGACATGAAGCCAAGGCCCCCGATTTGAATTAAGCACAGGATGATCGACTGACCAAATAGGCTCCAGTGGGTGGCAGTATTCACCACCACAAGCCCGGTGACGCAGGTGGCCGAGGTCGCGGTAAACAAGGCGTCGGAGAATGGGGTAGTTTCTCCAGAGGCAGAGGAGACCGGCAGAGAAAGAAGCAGTCCGCCCAGCAAAATAATACAAAGAAATCCCAGAACAATCATCTGGGACGGAAGCAGCTTCCGACGGCGACAAAGGTTCCGAAAAGAGGTTTTGTGTCGAAACAAGGAGAGTTCCCCCTTTAAGAAATTAACTACTATATAATACCATTATTTTTTTAAAAGGTCAAGTCCAAAATTCGGCAAACAGTAAATAATACAAAAAGTTTCCATTTTTGCCGAAGCACACCGTTATCCGCCGGCAGAACCTTTTTCCCGTTTCTGCCATAGTGTATAGTGGACCGGTCCGCAGACTTCCGTCGGAGCTCGGAGCCGGTTCTGCTACAATAAAAACACGGGAGATATGACCTATGGAAGAAAAAAGAATCCCTCTGTGTTCCTTGACAGAGGGCGAAGTAGGGCGGGTGTGCAGTATAACAGCGACGGAAGGTCTTCGCCGGAGACTGTCTGACCTGGGCCTGGTCCGGGGAACGATGGTGGAAAATCTTTGCAGTGGTCCTTTTGGCGGAATTGCTGCCTACTGCGTCAAAGGCACGGTGGTGGCTCTGCGCCGGACCGATGCGGGAAAGGTAGAAGTCTGTGTATGGGACTGACAAAACAAAGTATGAAATATAATGGTGTACCAAGCAAGAATGCCAAAAATGTTTTGGGACTTGCCGGAAATCCTAATGTGGGAAAAAGTACGGTATTCAATGCTCTGACCGGGTTAAAGCAGCATACCGGCAACTGGACGGGAAAAACAGTGAGTACTGCAGTCGGGGAATATACATACCGCGGTGAAACCTATCGGTTGGTAGATTTGCCGGGAATCTATTCCCTTCTGGCCTCTTCTGAAGAAGAGCGAGTAGCAAGAGATTATTTGTGTTTTTTTCCCGGGCAAGGCGTGGTTGTGGTGGCTGACGCCGTTTGTTTGGAGCGGAACCTGAATCTGGTCCTTCAAATCTGCGAAGTTCGTGGCGATGTGGTGCTTTGTGTAAATCTGTTGGACGAAGCCCGAAAAAAGGGCATTGAAATTGACTTGGATGAGTTATCGCTGCAGTTGGGAATTCCGGTGGTAGGTGCAGCGGCCCGGCAAGGAGATGGGCTTATGGAGTTGAAGGCGCAAACCGCGGAGCTTTGCGCCGGAAAAATTCGGACTTTTTGTCCTAAAATTCCTTACGGGGATGCGGTGGAGAATGCGCTTTCCCGGCTTCAGGTCCGGATTGATGCTTTGGGTCCTTTTCCCTTGCCTTCCCGCTGGATTGCTTTGCGGCTGTTGGACAGTGATCCTGCTTTGCGGGGAACTATGACCCGGGAATGGGGAATCGACCTGTGGGAGGACAGGATTCTCCGGAAAGAGTTGGAATTGCTGGACCTTCCCCGATTGGGGGAACAAATCGCGGAGGGGCGCATATGTCATGCGGCTCGGATTGCCGAGCAGTGTATTTTATTCCACTGTGAGACCTATAACCGGTTTGACCGGAAGACGGATAATGTGGTATTGTCGCGGAAATTTGGCATTCCAATCCTTATAGGTTTACTTTTGTTAATTTTTTGGCTAACGGTTCAGGGGGCAAATTTGCCCTCACAGTGGCTATCCAATTTGTTTTCCGCCGGGGGGACCTGGCTTTCGGGACTGTTTTCCGCCTGGAATGCACCGGGATGGCTTTCGGGAATTTTGCTGGATGGGGTATATCGGACCTTAACCTGGGTAGTTGCTGTGATGCTTCCTCCTATGGCTATCTTTTTCCCTTTGTTTACCTTGCTTGAAGATTTGGGATATCTTCCTCGCGTTGCTTTTATTATGGATCCGCTTTGTCGACATGCCGGTGCTCACGGTAAACAGGCACTGACAACCTGCATGGGCTTCGGCTGCAATGCCTGCGGCGTAATCGGGTGCCGGATTATCGATTCTCCCCGGGAGAGGTTAATTGGGATTTTAACAAACTCATTTATTCCATGCAACGGAAGGTTTCCTTTTCTTTTGACTCTAATTACGGTATTTTTTGCCGGGGAAAATTCTTTTGCGGCGGCATTGCTGCTGACGGCCTGTATTCTTTTTGCTGTCAGTATCAGTTTGCTGGCGTCCAAGTTTTTATCGGTGACGCTTCTCAAAGGAGTTCCATCATCCTTTTCTTTGGAACTGCCTCCGTACCGTGTGCCTCAGGTTGGTCAGGTCCTGGTTCGTTCGGTTCTGGATCGTACTCTATTTGTTTTAGGGCGAGCAGTATTGTCAGCGGCCCCAGCAGGTGTATTGATCTGGCTAATGGCGAATGTTCCCGTAGGTGACGGAACACTGCTTTCTCTTTGTACTCTGGCGTTGGATCCTATTGCTGCGGTGTTTGGGTTGGATGGGGTAATTCTGATGGCCTTTTTGTTGGGCTTTCCGGCCAATGAAATTGTTCTGCCCCTAATGTTGATGGGATATCTTTCCACTGGGACCATGGTGGAAGCTGGAGATCTCACGGTCCTGTCCCAGGTTTTGACGGACAACGGCTGGACCTGGGTAACTGCCGCTTGCTGTATTGTGTTTTCGGTTTGCCATTTTCCCTGTGCCACAACCTGTCGAACCATTTACAAGGAAACTGGAAGCCTAAAAAAAACGCTGTTTGCTATGGCTTTCCCCACCGCTGTAGGCCTTTTGCTCTGTTTTCTGCTGGCTCGGCTGGGTTAAAAAAGCGCTTGCCCCTACATAGGGCAAGCGCTTAGGTGTTTTTCATAACCACAAATTCCACCAGGTCGGCCACATGGGAGCAGGCATCGGCGCAGCTTTCCATGGTGTCGTAAACTCTACGCCAAGCCAAAATTTCCAGCGGATCTGAAAACTGCTGTTTTGCGTTTCGGGTAATTTCCAGATAGATTTTGTCACATTCTTCTTCACTGTCGCAGACCCGGATAATTAGAGAACGAAGTCGTTCGGGCTTCTTAAACTGATTCAACTCTCGGAGCATATCCAGCATCCGATTGCAACATTCCCCTAGTTTTTCCGCAAACCGAAAAGCTTCCTCCGGTACAGTTTGAAGCTCGTCCACGTAAAATCGCTGCAAAACTTCTTCCAAATAATCGGTGACGTTGTCGATTTCTTGGCTAAGTGCCGCCAGGTCTTCTCGATCCAACGGAGTAACAAAAGCTTTTGCCAGCAGAGCAGACATGTCGTGTTTTTTCTTGTCGGCGGTGTGTTCAATGGTATGCATGGCTTGCAGCATTTTCTCCAAAGAATTTCTGTTGTAGGTTTGTAGGCATTCCGTCAGATATTCTGCCGCTTGGCAGCTATACTCTGCAGCCTCAATAAGATTTTCATAGTAAATTTGATCGGTCTTGCTTGCCATAAAGGGCTCCTTTTATAGAAAAATTTTAATAAATAGCTTTGCTATTAGAAATCCGATTAACCCGCAGCCCGGAAAGGTCAACACC
>CALXAO010000126.1 GCA_944386295.1 uncultured Clostridia bacterium
ATCTTAGTTTTATAGTAACACGTTTTCCTTTTTTTGTCAATATACGGGATGAAACGAATTGTTAAACTCTTTTACGGCCTGTTTTCCCCAAAAAGCCACAGACAAAGATAGGACATTTTTTCCAAAGAAATCCAATACGGGAAAAATAAATACAACCCACAGATTTCAATAACTCTACAGGCTGTGTGTTTTTTATTCATTTGGTACAATAATGGTTGTCCACCCGATACGTTCCAAATTGTACCAGGCTCAATTAAAAATCCGACACATGCCCGCTTTTTCCAAAATACGGTTATAAATAGCCTTGTCAATCGCAACAGCTTCTGCACAATCCTTAAAATAACCATACCCACCTTTACAAATAAACATAGCTCTGTTTTTGCGCAAATGCACTTGAAGCATCAGCAATTTCTCTGTATTTATTCCCTTTTTTCTACGAACTGTCTCCCTTGTTTACAATTCCGTACTGAATATATAAGATAAGCATTGTTTGGCGTTTCACACTCCTCCAAAAACACTTCGGCAGTCCAATACTTAATCTGAGCCCTGTCCAAGAATGATATTTTGTGTAATATCATGCATAGCATCACTGTCTTACCTCAACTAGATGCATAGCGTTAATATCGCCCTAAAAACAGCATACAAAAATTGAGATATGTATGGAGGTCCAGCTACAAAATCATCTGAAATTTTTTGAAGAATAAAATCAAAATAAACAAATCCGTCCCGCATCGGGGTATTTGCTTTCATAAACCGTCCCTAAAATCCATAATGATGCTGAAATAAAACGTCATAATCAAACCCTAATTTATATTCATTAAGAATATCCAGCGTATGCACATTCTTTCCCTATAAATCTCATAGCAGAAAATTTTTTATACTCGAAGCGTTCCACTTTAGAACTCTTTTGTTATTACGGACTGCTTGTGACATAAACAACGCCCATTGAACAGAGGCGTCACAGTCTTTAAAATAATTTACATAATATTTCATTCTCAAGAAACTTCACTTTATTTTCGCTTACTTTTTTATTTCGAGTACGAAACGAAAGCCACCGTAGTAGCCGTTGGCTGTAAGTAAACAGATAAAGTTTTGATGCAAATGCCTTCTCTGTCGAAAACACTATCATCGATATCCTGAAAGTCAATGCTCAAAAGAAAGACTTTTTTCATTTTCTCCCAATTCCCTTTTGTGTTCCCGAAGACTAAAACCAGAAGATAATGTAGATTTATTCGTTAGGCAACAATAAGAGTCCCTGCCTAAATCTTATCGGTTATTCTCTATCAGCTTTTTTCGTATCTCCGTTTTGGCCGATTACTCCTTTCTGCCCGTTGACGTAAAAACGGCAGTCGACTTGCTCGGCTGCCCTTGTTGGTAATTTATTTAGTTTTGCTGTGCACTGCTTAGTAAGCTAGGATTTACTTAACAATATCTGCTGTAATAATTGTATAGCTGTATGAATTGATAGTAATTCTAATATTTTCAACCTCACAATACCAATTTTTGCCCTGTTTGTATATGTTGCAATTTTTGTCTAACACCTTATTGACACAATACTCAACAACATCTGCTGTATCTATTTTTAGATTTCTTTTAATTCTATCACTTCCCATTTCAGTTGTATGAATTTTATCAATATTATCAAGTAATATATTTTTATCTTCCATTCTTTTTTCCTCAACTTCTTGTTCGTCGCCCTGTTTCTTTGAGAAAAGTATAACACAAGATGCTGAACAAATCTATACAATTTCTCCTTTTATAGTTTTATTATACAATCTTTGTGCTTACTCCAAAGTAGAGCCGCAACCAAACTGTGTCAGATTGCGGTCCTACACTCCCGACTAAACTACCTGGGGGAACTCTCCCTTGGTGTTGATGTCCATAGGACGGACTTTGATTTTATCGTAGTTCTCTGCGTAATCATAACTGTCTGCTATGGTTCGCTCGAATAGCAATTCCTTATCTGCAAGAGGAAGTCCCTTATGCTGCCACAGCCAGATAAACAACGCCATGTATTGGTTGAGGTATTTTGTTGCCGACAGCCGTTCTGCACTCTCAGGGAGCATCTTTTCTATCTGGGAGTGTATTCCATTAACTGCTCCAAGGTTAAATGGGCCATTGGAAGGCTCTCCAGATGGTATCTGTACATGGCGAACCCTTTCCGGCTTGACTAAATTCGGATAGGCTCCATGACTGTCTGTAACGAATATAGTGTTTTTGCCAAATCGTCCTGCCAATAGTTTTTGTGCGTCCGTTGTCTCCAACCTACCGACCGAAACAGGCTTTGCAATGATTCGCCGTTCATCATCGACTGCTACCACGATGCAGACCTGCTCGTTGCTGATACCTCGTTTGTACGTTTTGGTATTGTCCCGTAATTCCTGTAAGTATCCTGGAATTGCTGTGACTTGCGCCCACAGGCCATGCTTTTTCAAATACTCATCTTGTTCCGTCATTGTCATGTTATGCCTTGGAAACCTTCTGAGTTTCCAGATGAAAAACTCCGGGTTCCTTTTGCCCTTAAAGGAAACAGGACAATACCATTCATCACATTGTATAACGCCCTCAAAGGTAAAAGTTGGATTTCCCCTTTCATTAACTGATCCTAAATTTTCTGCCAGCTTACCAATAACAATGCTGTCAGCTGACTTCTGGTCAGTCTGGTATTAGGGTGTTCTGTCAGAGTAAAGGTCTTTCCGCAGTCCTTACATTTTGTCCTTATGCGGCCTTTTGAGGTTGACCCGTGCTTTTTGATTGCTATGCTCCCACAATGGGGGACAGGCATTGATACTTTTCGATTCCTTGTCATTTTGTTGATCCGCGCCCGAAGTATCAGTTCATCCAGTTGGTCTGCTGTCAAACTATCCAGGGCGCCGTTCTTCATTATGTCTGAAAAAAAGTCGGACATAAGTAGGCCACCTCATTCTATGGAATTTTTAGTACCTGCTCCATCTCCGGCGCTTGCCCTTCAATCGTATGTAAGGTTCCTTAATAATGCTCTTTTCTGAATCTCCAAGGCTCTGTTAAAACTGTGCTGCTTTTTGATGCAGATATGCAGCCTCCTTTACGCACTCCTCAGCTTCATCAAATTCTGAAACGATTTGTAACTTCAGTTCGTTTTTGTTCTGAACCTTTTCGCCTTCAGTAGATGCGATTACTTTGTCAAAATAGTTCTTATCCCTCAACAATACAGCTATCATAAGTCCAAATAGTCCCGTATGCTGATTTGGATTGTCTACCCTCCCTTCTATGTTGATACGTTTAAATTCTTCCCATTCTGGTGCCGCTATGATTTCAACCGCTAAGTCCTTTGCGTACCTACAAGCCTCAAAGGTTACATGGTTGTTTGTGATAACGACTGGCTCACCATAGTCCTTGTGATGGGCTGTTCCGGCAAATATCTTTTGGATTGGGCCTTTCCCAAGAGGCTTGTTGTAGTACTTGCATTGAATATAAAACCGCTTAGTCATATTCTTATTTATTGCGGCTGTAGCTATAATATCTATACCACAGTCGTTCTTTCCTACACGATCTGCCTTCATCCGAATCTTACCAAGCAGGTCTTTCACCCATTCCTCATACTCCATGCCAGAACTGCAACGCTCAAAGTCAATGTCCATTGGTTTACGCATGATGTATACGTCCTTTCAAAGTAGATTGAACTCAAACGTATCATTGTGATTTTCTCTGTCTGATTGGGGATGTATCACTTAATTTGTGGGATGCTTGAGTGGAAAACACAATGTAGTTCTCATTCTTTGGAACGTCATGTGTGTCTTTGCTATCAAAAAATATTTGATGCTTTAATATCATATATATATGCACAATAAATGGCTACTTAAATTATTTAATCTGCACAAAATAATAGAAGCGCCCATTTCTAAGCGCTTCTGTATATTTATGGGACGTATTCACACAATATTCATTGGTCTATGGCCGGGAACACAAAGTCGAATTGGGACTTCATTTTCAGAAGCAAAAGCGGTCAATTTAAACGGTTGCTAGCACACAGGATTCCAAAGTTACGTTTGTATATTTAAGAAAATCTGCAGAGAACCTCCCCATCCTCTGTTCATCCCAAAAAGCAGCACACAAGCAAAGTTTTATTCACTATTGCAAATTCTAAAACAAAGTTTCTCCTGTCAACCGCACCCCTCTCCCAATGCACCGAAAAGCGGAACAAGTCACAGAATCCCAAAATAAAATGCGGACCGCCGAACCACATAGACTGAACAAATTTCAGAAATTCTCTTATCAATAAACCTTCCGGTTACATGTCGCGCTGATTTCTTTATTAAGAATAACCGGGAAAAAAATCATTCAGCATGAAATTTCGACTCCTGCGGAAATGCTGGAAGAAGAATCTCAAACACAGCACCCGGTTCGTCGGTCCGGTTATATGCCGTCAAAGTTCCACCGTGGGCAAGAACAATGGCGTTGGCAATGGACAACCCCAACCCGTTTTTTCCCTTGCTCCCTTTATAAAACCGTTCAAACAAATGGGCAAGGTCCGTCTCTGAAATCCCAGGGCCATCATCAATCACGCGGATCCGAACCCCGTCCGGTCCAGTTTGGGATTCCATACAAATCCGCTTCCGGGCAAACCGCAGACCGTTGGACAGAATATTGGTCAGTACTGTCACCATCTGCTCCTCATCTGCAAAAACCATAATGTCTTCCACCGCCGAAACATCAATCTGAATCCCGGCGGACAAGGCAATCCCGTCCACTCTGGCCACCGCCTCGGCAGTCAGATCACTGATCTGTACAGCCGACCGTTTAATTACCGTATCAGCATTTTCGATTTTAGACAGATAAATAACTTCTCCCACCAACTTTTCCAGACGGGCCACCTGTTCCAGAATTCGATCGCTGGCCTGTTCCGTATCTGAGAAAACACCGTCCTTAACCCCTTCCGCATATCCCCGAATAGACATCAAAGGTGTCCGGAACTCATGGGACGCGTTCTGCAAAAAGGTTTTCTGCGCCAGATCGTATTCCTTCAGACTGGCCGCCATCCGGTCGATACTCTGGGCAAGTTCTCCCACCTCATCGTTAGATACCACAGGATCCAGGTCTTCAAATTCCCGATGAGAAACGTTGTTTGCACGAACCGTGAGTTTTTTGATATTTTTAGTCAGCTGGGTAGAAAACAGCAACGCAATGGCCACAGCAAGAATAGAAGAAGCGAGAATAGAACACCAGTAAAGGGTAAATAATGGACTTTGCATCGGCGCTTCCTGAATAGAAGTAAACAAAATCACATATCCCAAAGTCTCCGCCAGTGTTGCGTTGTAAACTTCCTGAATATGTACGGCATAGGTCTCATCGTGATACCGGATTACATGAGAGCCGTTCTCCCTTGCGTTACGGGAAAGCGCCGCGACAAATTCCCCGGGAGAATTCAAATGGTCTGCGTTCATTCCACTGCTTTCAATATAAATAAAATTGGCATCCGCCAAAACCAGAGAAGTATTTTCATCAATATTGCGCCGAAAAATGTTCTGCAGGTCGGTAATCTGCGTCTGCGCGGACCATCTGCCGGCCTCGGCAGAAACTTCCCGGGCAAAATTCTGCGCATTGCTGCTCAAACTCTCCTTGGTTTCAGCCAGCAGAAAACTCCGGGAAAAAATGTACACAAAGCTCATCGAAATCACGCCGATAATCAAAACCACCGCAATATACGAAAGCACCAGTTTCAGATGAATACTGAATTTCATAATCTCAGTCTGCACTATCGGTTACTTTATAACCGTATCCCCAGACCGTGTCAATCTGAAACAGAGTTTGGGACGCGTCTAATTTTTTCCGAATCCGCTTGACCAAATCATCCACAGCCCGAGTATCGCCAATGTATTGATAGTCCCAAATATTGGTCAGGAGCTGATTTCGGGTAAACACCCGGTTCTTGTTTGTGACCATAAACAGAAGAAAATCGTACTCCATGGCCGTAAAAGCAATTTCTGTTTCAGCCGTCCCCTCAACCTTGACCACCCGGCGTTCGGTGGGATAAATTTTTAGATCTCGGCAATGCGGCGTGGCCGGGGTCTTGTCCTCATTCATACCATCCACCCGCCGAAACACTGCCTTGACCCGGGCCACCAGCTCCCGGGGGGAAAAGGGCTTCATCATGTAATGGTCCGCGCCCATTTCAATTCCTAAAATCCGGTCCAGTTCCTCATCCCGGGCAGAAACAATAATAATTGGCGTATTGGCGTGCCGACGAATTTCATTACATAACTCAAACCCGGACATGCCAGGCATCATAATATCAATAATCAACATATCGGGAGGCACTTTGCGAAAGGCTTCCAGGGCAGGTTCCGCACTGTCAAATTCCTGAACCGCAAAGCCTTCCTTTTCCAGATAGGACCGAATGATTTCCCGAATATTTTTTTCATCATCCACAACGAAAATCAATTTAGACATAGTACATTTCCTTTCTCCTCCCCCCAAAGCATCCACATCCCGCCGGGGGAGATACGGCGGGTGTTTCTTCTATATTTATTATAAAAGACTCATGCGGACAAGGGTTCAAAAAAATATGAATTTTTTATAGACTTTATTTTCCCATAAAATAACCACAATTGCATCAAACTTTTCCTGAAAAGTTGCGGTATACTATATTTGCAATTGAAAAGGAACCCAAAAACAAAATTTGCTTACTTGATTCCTTTCTTTTACATAAACTACAGTTTATTCCAACTGGGGCGAACGTCTTTTTTACTGCTTTAGGACGTTTGCCCCCCTCCCTTTTTTTAAAAAAACAGAAAACCGTCCCGGAAATACAACCAAATGCCGTATTTGTTCCCCGGGACGGGTTTTATTTTTGCATTATTTATTCTCGGAATCTTCCTCCGTGTCGCAGTCGCAACCGTCCGCGTCACAGCAGTCTTCCTCATCGGCAACTTCAATATAGCCGCATTCCCCGTCGCCGTCCTCGCAGTCACAGCAATCACAGTCATCCTCGTCGCAAAGGCAACAGCAATCGTCGTATTTCCGTTTGAGTAAACAAAACGCAGCTACAGCACCTCCAATAAAAGCAACAATACCAATGAGCAACGCAACCAAGCCAATTTTATTTTTCTTTTCCATAATCTGATACGCCTTCTTTCTTAAAACACTCTGAATTCAGTTTCCGCATTTTCAGTAAAAATATACTAAAATTATTATACTATGAATTCCCCTTCTTGTCAAGCTGTTTTTGTTTTTTTTCAAAAATAAACCGATTTTTCGATTAAAACTTTGTCGCCTCGTGATAGGTCTCATACAGTTCCTCCGATAGCTGGCGCATTTTTTCCGCCAGCATTGCAGGCGCGGTCACTCGCACACTGCCCCCATGCCGCAGCAACCACTCCAGCAATTCTGAAGATAAGCACTCTTCAGCTGTAAGAGAATAGATTTCATCATCAATCTGCGCAATTACAGCGTCGGAAGAAAACCGCCGATCAATGATTGGAAGCAAAGAACGGTGGAATCGGAGCCCAAGAGTCAGAGGCGCGCCGTTCTCTTCCCCGAAATACCCGCGGATATACTGTTCCAGGTCAAAATCAATATCTCCGACAGCTGCGCGGATATCGGTCCGGCTTTCATCGGTTACGAAAATTTCCCGCATTTTTTCCACTTCGAAAAAAGAAAGCCCTCCTTCTGTTTCATTTTCACCAACCAGAGAATAATGCCCGTCAGCATAGACCAAACGGTAGGGACTCACCCGGCAGAGAGCCAAACCTTTCCGGTACTGTCCTTTTTGCGCCGGAAGAACCGTATGATACCGGAACACAATTTTTTTCCGGCGGACAATGGAATCCCGGAGCAGTTCCACATTAGAATAGACCCGTTCCGACACCGGCGGCGCGGAGGAAAACACTGCCAGTTCCCGGTCGGCGGAAGACCGGCGCCAAACCGAAAACAAGCGTTTCAGCTTCCGCTCCAGGTCCAGCCGCCGCTTTTGAGGCACCTGCCGGGAGAGTTTCAGAAGATCGGTCAGCAGCTCCAGATCCGCCGCATCCAGCCCCCGGTTAGCCAAATAATACCGGACTTCCCGGGAACGGACCTTTTGGATATCCAACCCGAACGCGGTCAGCTGTTCCAAATCACAGGAAACCGACTTCCGTTCGGAAGAGATTCCCTGTTCCGCCAGCGCTTGACGCAGTTCAGCCACGGTCATGGGATGTTGTTCGTCGGTTTGCTCTGTAAGAATTTTTGCCAGATACAGAATTTTTTGTTTTTGTTTTGGGTTGCCAGCCATAGGTACTCCAATCCTGTTTTGTTTATTTTGCACAAAAATCGAACGGTCAATTTGTGCAACTTCAATAAATTTTTCCTCTTGACTTTTTTTAAAAACGTGGTATAATAGAAGTACACAAAGACAATATGCAATACAGCCTCCTCAACCAAGGCAGAGCTCCTGCCAAACTGCGAAAGGAGAGATTTCAATGGGATCTTTAGAACTGCACAACATCGATTTCAAAAATTTCATGGAAGCCATTGACTGCTGTAAGGGCAATGTTTACCTGGTTACCGAAGACGGCGACCGACTGAATCTGAAAAGCAAGCTTTGTCAGATGATCGGTATTACACAGATCATTCAGGGCGGAAAGATTTCTCAGGCGAAAGTCGTTTGCGAAAATCCGGAAGATGACAGCTTTTTGTTTCGTTTCAATTTGTACGGGGCAAAAGTAATCGAAAAAGACGCGAAGGAATAAGCCATCGGTTGAGTCGCATATTGGATTGTGTTTTTTCAGCTTACTCGTTGAACATAACATATACCCCCCTCTTTTTTTTGCCGGGAGCTTTCAGCTCCCGGTTTTTTTTGCGCTCCGAAAAACAGAATTTATTTTCCGGAAATCACGATACCCCGAATCTTTACCCAGGGGAGAATACTGCTGCCGCTGTTGACCCGTTCCCGGGAAACCGCACAGATGTCCGCCAGCATCCGGGCCAGGTTTCCGGAAATCATAACCTCACTGACCGCGTCGGTTACTTTCCCGTTTTCAATCAGAAAACTGTTCTTTGCCACCCCGGTAATGTCCCCGTTGGAAGAAGGCGCACCGCCGGAAAAACGGTTCATCAGCAATCCCCGGCCGGTGGAGCCAATCATATCCTCCAGGCAGTCGCTTCCGGCATCTACAACATAGCAGCCTCCGTCACTGAGGCTGCGGGGTAGCCCGGTCTTTTGGGCCGCGTACCGGCCAATGACAAAATTCTTCAGAACCCCACCCTGAATAATGTCCATATTCCGGGCTTCATATCCGTCTCCGGTTACAAAATATCCCCAGGCAATTTCGTCGCTGCGGGGGCAGCTGCGCCAGGTCAGCCGGCCATCCGCTACCTGGGTTTCCTTTTTGTCCTTCCAGATACTGGTTCCGTCAATAAGCACACCCCCCGACAAAAAATTTCCTTCCACGGATCCCAGCAGATCTTCAAAACATTGGGGGGTAAAAATCACCTCGCCGGTAAACTTTCCTTCCAGCGTTCGTGTATTCAGCTGCTTTTCGGTATCTTCCAGCGTCTGGGCCGCGTTGCCCAGGGAAAGAAACGGAGAGGATGGCTCCCGGAAGATCACACCGAAATAATTAAAAGAAGAAGACCGATCCCCCTGTTTGGACATGAACATGGGCGAAAACCCATATCCCCCCTGTCGGGTCTGATAATGAACTCCATTGGTATTTACATAAAGATCATCAGAAAAATCATGCTCAATTCCGGCGCTGTCAAAGGAAATGGTAGGATATTTCCGGGCAACTTCATCCAGAAATTCCCGGAACCGGCGGTACATAGCATCCTTATCCGGCGCAGCAGGGCCTACCGAAAACTGCTTCGGCGCCGCGGATTCCGACAACCCCTCCGCCGCGTCTTCTTTGGCAACTTCCGCCGCGGTCAGCGCATCGGCCACAGCCTGCCGAACGGAGGCCTCATCTCCGGAATTGACCGAACTGGTACCTTTTTTCTGATTTTTAAGAGCCTTTACCGAAAGAGACAAATTCCGATTGGTCCGAACCATGTCAATCTTTCCAGATTCATAATAAAGCTCGGTTTTTGCCGTCCGGCTGACACTGCAGGCCCCTTCGGCCCCCTGTTCCCGCAGCAGGGAAAGCACCTGTTGCGCAATCTGTTCGTTGGTCCGCATGCTTATCTACCTCCCACATTGATCCGGCATTTGATGGCCGGTCCGCCCATACCCACCGGAATGGGCTGTTTTTTTCCGCACATGCCGCCACAGGTCCAGAGCATATCGTCCGAAAGCATATCTACCGTTTTGAGCATATCAAAAGCAACGCCGGAAATTGTAGTATCCCGCAACGCCCGCCCCAGCTTGCCGTTCCGGATTTCATACCCCATAGTAACGCCGAACATGAACTCTCCGGTAGCGTCGGCCTGGCCGTTCCCCGTCCGTATAAAATAATACCCGTCGTCAATCGCCGCGATCATATCCTCCAGTTTGTCTTTTCCCGGAAGAATGGCGGTATTCCGCATCCGAATCAAAGGCTCATCGGAGAACAGAAACGCACGGGCGTTTCCCGTGGGGGAAACCCCGTAAGTCTGGGCAGATTCCTTATTATGCAGGAATCCACACAGAATTCCCCGGTCGATAATCACCGCGTCTTTCGCTGGAGTGCCTTCGTCATCCGTATACACCGGCACCGGACATTGCTCTCCCAGCGCGGTGTGTGCGAAGTCCACCAGCGTCACCAGTTCCGAAGCCACCTGCTTGCCCAGATTGGGGCCGGCTACCGATCCGCTTTGCACAAAGTCGGCCTCGACCGTATGCCCCACCGCCTCGTGCGCCAAAATACCTGCCAGGTCAGGGGCCAGAATACAGTTCTTTATTCCAGGTTCGGCATATACGCCCTCTTTTTTCCGCATCAGCATCTCATACAGTTCGTCAATCTTTCCAAACAGAGCCTCCGGACTTGTCTGTGTCTCAGAAAAAAGGCCGTAGCCGCCGTAGGGTTCATACAGTTTCACCGGATTTCTATCTGCGTCGGCCGCGGTTAAACACACAATCATGAATGTGCGGGGCGTAA
>CALXAO010000127.1 GCA_944386295.1 uncultured Clostridia bacterium
ACTGATTGACGGAATACGTACCAAGATGTATGAACCGATTGAGTCTGAGGCTGAAATCGTCAGACTGATATTTTCTCTTTATGCCGAACCGCAGACCTCGCTTGGTGATGTAATGCGCTATTTAGAAACACACGGCATACGAAAGCGCGATGGTAAACTTTTCAACCGAAGTCGATTGCGTGATGTGGTTATAAATCCCGTGTATGTCAGAGCCGATTATCAGCTTTATGATTTTTTCAAAGCGCAAGGCACTAATATCGCCAATATTCCTGATGATTTTATCGGAACAAACGGAGCGTATCTGTATTCCGGTGATACCAAAAAGCGTAAAACCGTATCTTTAGAAGGACATACACTTGTGCTTGCACCACATGAAGGACTTGTAGATTCAAGAACGTGGATTAAATGTCGTTCCAAATGCCTGAACAATCAGAGCGTTGCAAAGCCGGTTAAAGCGAAAGCCACATGGCTTGCAGGCAAAATCAAATGTGCTCATTGCGGATACGCCCTTACCGCCAAAATATACCGATGTAAAACCAAGACCGACAACCGTTATTATCTCTGCAACAACAAGTACAATGCCGGCGGCTGTAATTTCGGCTCACTTAATGCCGATATAGTCGATGAAATCGTATTTGAAGAAATGCAGAAAAAATTAGCGGAGTTCAAAACACTTTCTAAACAAAAGCAGGAAGGCTGTAACCTGCAAGTTGTCAAACTGAAAACTCGCATAGATGCTATCGACAAGGAAATATCATCTCTGCTCGATAAAATCACGGCAGCCAATGAAACAGTGATGCAGTACATAAATAACCGCATTGCCGAGTTGGATGGCGAAAAGAAAGAACTGTACGCACAGATCACACAGTTCAATGATGAAAACCGCAAGGATAACATTGAAGAAATCAGCGGTTATATGGAGCATTGGGACGAACTGTCGGTCAGCGACAAAATTACAGTTGTGGATTGCTTAATCGAGCGTATCAACGCCTCGGAAGACAGTCTTGAAATCAAGTGGAAAATATAATTATTTTTTTATCGCAAAAGCATTCCACCCTGATGGAGATGGCGAATGTACACGCATTGCACAGGACAAAATGAACTGTCGCAATTTTTACGCCGTCAATCCGTCCTTTGACCGTTGAAAAAAAAAGACGGGAGCCAGACGGTTCTGCCAAAAAAGGTCAGCTAAAGCAATGCTTTAGCTGGCTTTTTAAATAAAAATGATATAATGGAAGCATAAAAGGCGGTGGAGAGGATATTGGAAAAAAGTCCTGATATGCGAGGAGAAATAAAGATAGTTGATATAGAAGGTCTAATGCCAAAGGAACATTTGTTGAGAAAAACAGATAGGGGAATAGACTTTAGCGATATATGAAATGACTGAAAATACTATTGCCAAGATAATGGCAGACCGTACTGTGACCCGGTGATCGTTGTAAAGATAGCGATTTTACAGCTCCTTTTCGGCATATGCTCAAGAAAAGAAGTAGAAACGAACAGAGTATATCGTTGGTTCCTGCATTTCAATTTAGATACGCCAATACCGCATTTTGCAACAATCAGTTGCCTTTTTCCGGACAAGCTATTTGAGGAAATATTCAGTTGAATCTTGGAACAGGCGTAGAAAAAAGAATGGTCGATGCCACGCACAAAAAAAGAGTAGGCAGAATTCACTGGGCTCAGACAAGAAAGCAATGAAAAATCCAAAGGGGCAAAAGAAATTACAGTTTCAACAACAGACCCTGACTTCGGATTTTTCCATAAAGAAGAGCACAAAGTCGAATTTGCATATACATGTAAAAAGGGAATAGATGACGGCAAGGAAATAATGAAACCCTACAAAAAACCGATGACAAAGAAAGAATTTTTTCACAGCTATGAGTTCGTGTATAATGAATATTATGATTGTGCTGTTTTCTAAACAACAATGTTTTAGCCTATTCAACTACCGTGACAAATGCACGTGCAATAAAAATCATCAAAAGTATGGTCTGAGTATGTAGATTTAGCAAAGGATATTTGGCACAGCGACAGAGGAAAAGAATATATTCACTGCCAAGTCAGAATTGAGTGAGTATTTGCAGATGCAAAAGAAAAACATACCCTGCGGTATATATTCATAAAAAGCCTGCCCGGGTGCAAAACTGGGGCAGGCTCAAATTTGCTGCGATGAACTTTACTGAGGCGTCCTCAGGAAAAAGCCGTCTTTGGTACCGACCATCAAATTACAATTGACGTAATGTCCGGATTGTTCTGCTGAATCTCCAGCGTATCATCAAACCCAAGGTCATGTTCAAACCGAGCGCTAAGTACCAAGGTCATCGTTTCATCACTGTTCAGCTCCACCTTTGTAGATAGAATTGAAACATGTTTTTCCGCCAACTGTTTTTTTAACAGGTTCACCGCTTCCGGCCGATTGGACAGGCGAACAATAATTTCATTGTTATTATCATTGGCCAACACCTTGTCATAACCAATCAAAAACGTGTGGAACAAAATCTGAATCAGAACAATTACAACCGTTGTTACAATACCTACTAAGTACAGACCGCTTCCCACAGCCATACCCACCGCAGCCGTAGCCCAGATTCCAGCTGCCGTTGTTAATCCCCGGATATTGGCTCCGCGAACAAAAATCATGCCCGCTCCCAGAAAACTAATTCCAGTAATAATATTGGACGCAACACGGGAACCATCCGCCCGCATAAATTCATCCAACGCAATATCAAAAAAACCGTATTTGGAAACAACCATCAACAAAGCTGAGCCAAGCGCAACAATCACATGAGTCCGAAACCCAGCGTCCTTTTGCCGCAATGTCCGTTCGATTCCAATGGCACCGCCACACAGGCAAGCAATCACAATCCGAAGCAAAAAGATTCCCTGATCCTGCAGCGTAACATAGTTCGACAATGACCACTCCATAATAAAAGATGCTCCTCCTGAAAAATAAAAAAGAAGCCAAAGACGCGAATTCTTCTTTGGCAAAATAATAAAAGTCTATCCTCCGCAAGCATCGCGTTAGATTTGTATATTATAGCATAGAACAAAGAACTTGTCAAGGCAATATTTATGAACTTTTTCTTAATTTAACCCTTTAAATTAAAAAACCGCCATTGGGAGAAAGAACCTGGCCAGTC
>CALXAO010000128.1 GCA_944386295.1 uncultured Clostridia bacterium
CCCCGGGGCTCACGGTGTGCTTTGGGATCCGGAATACAATTTGCTTTGGGCGGTAGGAGACTATCAGCTGCGAGCGTATGCTTATACTGGAACGACGGCTGACCCGGCTCTGGAATTGCAGTATTCAGTGAATTTGTCTTCCAATTGGGGACATGACCTGTCAGCTTATTACGGCCACAAGGAATTGTTGCTGATTTCCAATGGGGCACAGTCGGTGGTATACAACAAAGAAACTCGGACCTTTTCTACTTTGTATGCTGGTTCGGAATTCCTGAACTATTCTGCGGTAAAGGGCTTTGGTGAGATAGACCGCGATTGGCGGACCCGGACAGTGTACTTTGTGTTAAAAAAACAGGAGAACGGAACGACTGTTTACGAAGGCCTGCATCGGGGCGGTTCGGCGGACCAGTACTATAAGGCGCGTCTTTGGAATAAAGATTACCAGTGACCTGTTTGAAATATTTTGCAAAAGGGGGTTGACAATTTTTGCAAAATATGATATAATTCAAATAGGCATATATTCTATATAAAAAAGGAGAATGAATATGAAAAAGAATTTGCGTTTTCTTTTATCATTTGTCTTGGCGGTAGCGCTTGTTCTGACCAGTTTTACAATGGTAGGTTTTGCCGCCGGCGAAGATGAAGTGGACGTGACAGTGGGGAGTGTCTTTGAGTACAACAAACTGGATGCGTCATCTGAGACCCGGAAGGCCTGGAGTGAGAAGAATTCCATGTGGATTTATCAGTACTATCACCACAATGAACAGATCTGGAGAACCATGGTTTATAATGCTCCTTATGCGCGTTGGCAGACGCCCAATGATATCTTTAACTATGCTTACGTTCGTAATTACGGGGACAATTTTCATCCGGCAAAGCAGGCGGAAACGGCCAAGACCTTTATTTGTCCTTCTTCCGGCACTATCAATTTTGTGACGAAGGTTGCCCGCGTTGCGGAGTTTACGGAAGAAAGTGTCGGTACGCCTACCTCGTTGCGGATTTTGCTTAACGATGAGGTCGTGTATCCTACTGACGGCACGCCCTATCAGGAGATGCGTTCTGCCACAGAGCAGGAAATCCGGCTGACCCTGGATGTTTACAAGAATGACCGGGTACGTGTGGTGATTGGAAGTATTAACGGGGACAACGGTTCCGACGCCCTGCTCATGTCCAACACTGTGACCTACACAGCCGTCAGTGATGAGGAGCAGCCTGACCCGTCGGTAATTACCGACGATGCGACCAAGACGAATAGTTCGAGCGTTCCTTCCACGTCCGATGATCCAATAGATACACGTCCGGTTAATACGGATAATAATTCTTCTAAAGAGGAGGGCGGAATAAATCCTGCACTGATTGTAGGAATTATTGTCGGAGTGATTGTTGTTGCTGCGATTGTGATTTTTATCATTAAAAAGAAACGTTCCGCAGAAGAATATTACGAAGACGATGATGAGGAAAGCAGCGAAGAATAAAATGTGAAAGCAAGGGAAGTAAAACTTTGGCTTTGCTTCCCTTTTTTTGAAGATAAAAAATAAAAAAAGCACTTGACTTTTTTTCATAAATGGTGTATAATATAAATATTACAGAACCAATCTAAAAAAAGGAGAGTTATGTATGAAAAAGATTTTGGCAACATTTATGGCGCTGCTCATGATTGCCGGGCTTATGACCGGGCTTGCAGTCACATCCTCTGCGGACGAAGAGCAGAAACTGGAGTATGTGGAAGAGGTTTATTCTTTCGATGCTCTGGCCAATCCCGGCGACTGGGGAGAGGGGAAAAATCCCATTGCCAACGGTTTGTGGCGGTTTGACTATTGGGATTTTGCCGATAATAAATTTAAGCCTATGACTGCCTGGGAAGGGTCAGATGGCGGCGCTGCCGGTCAGAATACATATTTTGAACCCATTCCTGACCTTGTTCTTGAACAGGATGCTAGTCCTTATTTTTATTGTCGGCACCGCGCTAACGGTACCCAAATGCATCCGGGTAGTCAGGCCGATGCTGTCCGTACGTTCATTGTTCCTGCCAGCGGTAAAATCATTTATGATTTTGAAATTCAGGCTACTGGTGATAACAACGTTCCTGGTAGTGATACTTCTGGGGATACCATCAGCGTTTATCTTAACGATACCTTGATTTGGCCTGCTGCGAGTTATGTGGATGGCGAGACTGTAACCGAAGCTGACGTTGCTGCTGGATTTGTTTTGCTGTATCACGATTCACCTCTGAGCGTTTCCATTTCCAACCTGGATGTTGAAGCAGGCGATGAAATTCATTTGCGCGTTGGTGCTAACGGGAACAAAGGCGCAAAAGCGACTCAGGTAGACTTAAATACCGTTACTTATGTTACTTGCGAATTGCCCATTGGCGATCCCAAGGGTGTTGCTCCGGCCAATTTGACTTCTTCCGACGTTGGAACAACTACGGCCACCATTTCCTGGGAAGCCGCCAGAAATGCAAAGGGCTATAATGTATATGTCAATGATGAGAAGGTTAACGAGGAAGAGATTACCGAACTTACCTATAAACTGGAAGGGCTTGCCCCCGGTGCTGTTTCTAGGGTTACTGTAACTACAGTAACGGAAATTGACGAATCCGATCCTTCGGAAGTTCTGTTTATCCGTACACAGAAAGAGGATACGGATGCCTCCAGTGATGAGCCTACTGTCACTGACAGCGGTTCTAACAATAATTCGGGTTCTAACTCTACCAATACAACTTCGAACGAGAATACTGGCTGGATTATCGGTATTGTTGCTGGCGTTATCGTATTGTTGGCTGCTCTGATTATTGTATTTGTTGTTATGTCCAAGAAAAAAAAGAGCGACAATAAATAAGATTCCTTTGGATTGAAAAGATTGTTTGGTTTTGTCTCTCTTTTCTGCAAACAGTCGGAGAGTGAAAGTTTTTGCTTTCACTCTCCGACTTTTCAGTCCTAAAAGGGCATTTTACAGACGAAACCCCTAGGGGGCTCCGAGAGGTTTGCCGACTGCATTTCTTTTTCGGGCTACCCCTCAAGGGGTTTTATTATTTATGCCTTCTTGTTCTCGCTACCCGTAAACGGGTCGATGTATTCTTTTATGCTCATTTGGTCTGCTACTTGATCTTCATCCAACGGATGCTTAATGTATTCTTGCACCTGCTTTTTGTTGCGACCTGCTTACTGTATCCCATAATAGGATCCTCTTGCCTAAAAGTGTCTGTTTCCGTACTTGTACTTTAAATCTGCGTGCCTGTCGAAAATCATTAGCGAACTTTTACCTTTGAGGTATCCCATTATTTGCGATACACTGTACTTTGGTGGTATACTTACGAGCATATGCATGCAGTCGGGGCATAACTCCGCTTCAATTATTTCTACTCCCTTTTGCTCGCATAGTTTTCTTAATATTTTTCCTATGTCTACCTTTATCTCTCTCTAGGTTACTTGTCTGCGATATTTGGGTGCGAATACAATGTTGTGTGGTCGGCAAACAACTTCTATTTTATCCTCCCCTGCAGAGCAGGGGGTAATTTTGTCACAGACAAAAAAGAAGACAGGAGCGGATTTCCGCTCCTGTTCTTTACGGGAAGATCATGCGAAGAATAAAGATTACTGCGGAGAACAAACCGGTAAACAATACTACAAGCAACAGTGCGATCAGGTGTTTTCGGATTCCGCGGGAAACCTCGTCTCTATCTTTATTCTCTGCATCATGTTTTCGGTAGTAGTTTCGCAGAAGGAAAAAAATAAGAATAAAACTGCCGAATAAAATAATGTATTGAATCAGATATAAAATATTGTACCATGCCATGATATGTTTTCTCCCTTGACATCTGATGTTTTAATCTGCGGTTGTATCGTGTTTCCTGATTTTTTCTGTTTCTTCCCGGAGTATCTGCATAATTTTATCTTCCGGAATATGACGGAGAATGCGGTCTCCGCAAAACAGAACATATTCGCCGTTAGCGCCAGTAATGCCGATATCCGCCTGTTTGGCTTCGCCGGGACCGTTGACCATGCATCCCATAACTGCAATTTTTAACGGTGTTTTCACGTCTGCAAATTCCCGTTCCACCCGGTTTGCCAGCGAAATTGTGTCTGTGGTAGCCCGTCCGCAAGTTGGACAGGAAATCACTTCCACCCCTTCCGAATAGAGATGCAGAGTACGAAGAAGAATCTTTGCTGTTTGCACTTCTTCCAGGGGATCTGCTGTCAAAGAAACCCGCAGAGTATCTCCGATCTTGTCCAATAGCAACGCACCGATGCCAATCGAGGATTTCACTGTGCCGCTGCGCAGGGTTCCGGATTCGGTTACGCCCAGGTGCAGTGGATAGGGGGATTGGGCGGCAAAAAGACGATAAGCTTGTACCATGGTAATAACGTCGGAGGATTTAATAGAAACGACGATTTGGTCAAACCCGTGCTCCTCCAGCAAAGATACATTCCGTTGCGCACTTTCAGCCAAAGCTTCCGGTGTCGGTCCGCCGTAGCGGGCCAATAGA
>CALXAO010000129.1 GCA_944386295.1 uncultured Clostridia bacterium
TATATATTTCTATCCCTGAATATCTTTTTCGAGTAACGCATGCCGGAGGCGCTCATTTACTCCTTCGTCGCCGTGATTGGCGTCGTAGTGGTTGGGATACTCGTCATGCCAAAATCGGCAGGAGTTGTTGCATATTCCCGTGCCGGTAAAATATGCGTTCTTTCCTACCGGTAGACCGCTAACGGTTCTCATACGGTCTAGGCGCACTGTTTCGGGCCTCACAGCCATTATCGTTGCCGTTTCATCGAGACCTGCGTGTCCAGTAAGCTTTTTAGCATCGTTAAACGCAAGCAGGTATTTGATATCATCCTTCGTCAGTATCGGAAACTTCTCTCCCTTTCGGATGTCTTCCGCGAGTTCGCGTACGCCGTAAAGGTAACTGCAGCGGTACATCACGACATAGTCCTTCTTGTCATGCTGCGTCGATGAGACAAAGTTACCGAGCAGCGCAAGGTTGCCGCCGTGTCCGTTAACAATGAGAACCTTTTTAAATCCGTTTCGCGCGACCTCGGCGCAGATCTCCGTTAAGAGCAGCTGCATCGTTTCCACCCTGATACGGATGGAGCCCTTCTTGTCTGTCAGGTATGGTATGTTGCCGAATTCGATCGTTGGGAATACAACGACCTGCTCACGCTTTGCCGCCTCACGGCAGACGTACGTAACCTCAAACGTGTCAGTACCCACAGGCAGATGCTGGCCGTGCATTTCGGTGCATCCAATCGGTATTACGCAAACCTTGTTCGATTTTTCTATTGCGGAGGCAAACTCTTCTTCGCGAAGCTCATTCCATATCATTTTTACATCCTCCTTTATGTAATTATAGGACGTTTTTCCATCAGAAACGCGCTCTATCTCCTGCATGACGCTATCATTGTTTTGTTTTTTTGAGGGTACTAAAAGAAGATGGCTAAGATCCACGGTTTTTTTTACATTTTGAGACGGATATGCGTTGGACAAATAATTTATTCTTCGTCAAAAGCATCAGGACAGAGCTGTACCGACCATGTGAAATGCTTTTCGGTAAACTCGTGTTCTTTCGGAAGTTCCGGTCCGCAGGAACCAGATCCCGCACCGCACTGACGATAGTCAATGTTTACTACTACTTCCTTGCGGGGGACCAGTTCATAGTCGTGGAGTGTCCGGGTCAGGTCTTCCGGTGTAAAGTGAGATGCGTTGAACATGAATTCCGGATGTTCTTCCGTTCCAAAAATTTTCAGACCACGGCCCATCCAATTTCCTACTTGCGCGGTGGAGGTACGATAATGAGCGCCATTTTCCTGAGGCTTAACATAGTGCTCAAAATTGTTGGTGGCGGTGGATTCATATTTTCCCATTCGGCAGGCCACATGCTTGTCGCTGTATGCTTCCTGGGGGCCGTAGCCGAACCAGCCGATCCGTTCATTTTCTTCCCGTAGCATTAACTGAATGCCGAACCGGGGTAAATGCTTGATGGTGGCCGCTACCTCAGCGGTGGTGTCCAGACGCAGAATTCCGTCGGCCGTGACAGTGTAAACCATTGTGCCGCGGAGCACTGGACGGAACGCCCGAGCGCCCAGGGAATATTCCACAGTGACAGATACCTGTTCTTTTGTTTGGGCGAGGGTTGTGGAATAAGCCTTTTGAATACATTCTGCCAGCCCGGATTTTATCCATTCCAGTGCGGTTTTTCGGTCATTGTCCATAGGCGCACGCCAAATCTGAAGAACTGCAGGCTGCGTCAGTAGCGGTCCGCAGTCGCTGTAAATCTGCCGGAGAACTCCAGCGGTTTTGTCAAAAACATAGCAAACCGTTCCGCATCTAATTTCAATCTTACTGTCCGTTTCGGCTACCTTCAGAGGATATTTCCGTAAAACTGGGGACTGTGTTTTGACTTCGCCCAGAAATACCTGTTCAAATCCTTCTTCAAATCCTTCTTCCGCCCAAGGACAGCCTATGTTGCGTACCATGCGCAAGGTCAGATAGTATTTTCCAGGTCCTGCCATATCAGGCGTTTGTTTCCAAAGAGCATAGCTTCGGGCGGTGCCAGGCGCTACGTTCAGGGACGGAATCCTTCCTCTCAAAATGGTTTTTCCATCCCGTTCCAGGGCCCATACCAGGTCGTTGTCGGCCAGAGTGGTAAACAGGCGGCGGTTGCGGACCGATACTGTGCCATTTTCCGGCCGGAAGGTGAGAACAAAGGATTGATAGGCTTTTTTCATTTCCAGAATTCCGGTATGCAGCCTGCGGTCGGGGTAAACCAGTCCGTCTACGCAGAAGTTTCCGTCGTTGGGTGTGTCTCCAAAATCTCCTCCATAGGTGAAAGCGGTCTTTCCGTTTTTGGTAACCTGTACCGAGTGATCACAGTATTCCCACACACAGCCGCCTACAAATTTGTCATAGCGAAATATCAGATCGGCATAATCTTTCACATCGCCGGGGCCATTCCCCATAGCGTGGCTGTATTCACACAAAAAAATCGGTTTGGAAAATGCTTTGTCCCTGCAGTACTGCTCGCAGTATTCCGGGGAAACATACATATAGCTTTCCACATCGGAAATTCCGGGATAGGTTTGGGTATAGGACCGTAACTCTTTCCACATTTCAGGGGTAAAGTCTTTATAATTGCCCCGTCTCCAGACAAAGTTACTGGCATGATATTTGCTGGGCATGAGTTTTGGAATGTTGGAAACCTCGTAGTGAATGAGAACGTCCGGGTCTCGGGAAAGAATGTATTCCCGCATGGCCATGTGATTTTTTCCTACGCCGCTTTCGTTACCCAGCGACCAGAACACTACGCAGCCATGGTTTTTATCCCGTTCAAACAGTCGGATTGCCCGATCCACATATGCTTCCGTCCATTCGGGAGATTCGGACAGTTCATGCCAATTGCCCGCCGGTGCAAAGCCATGGGTTTCCAGGTCAGCCTCGTCTACAATGTACATGCCGATCCGGTCACAAAGTTCCAGAAACCGAGGGTCATTGGGGTAATGGGAGGTCCGCACAGTGTTGCAGTTGCAGCGTTTAAGAATATAAAGGTCCTCTCTCATATGCTGCACCGAAACGGTGTGCCCCATAATATGGTGGGAATCATGGCGGTTAACCCCGGTCAGTTTTAACTTCTTTCCGTTAAATAAAACTATACCATCCTTGATTTCCACGGTTTTTAGGCCAATTTCCACCCGAATAACTTCGTCTGCCAAAGTTAGGAATAGAGAATAAAGGTTCGGACTTTCCGCACTCCAAAGCGCGGCCTGTTCTACCGGAATGGAAAGGGTGTTCTTATTGCTTTTCCCTGCTGCAATTTCTTTGCCCGCAGGATCCAACAGCCGATAGACGACGGCAGATTTCCCGGCTATGGTCAGGGCCGCATGAATCTGGGCTGAACCGGTTTCCAGATCAATCTGGTTTTTGATTTGAATATCTTGAATATATTCTTTCCCTCTTCCCAGCAGATAAACTTCCCGAAAGATGCCCGACATCCGCCACATATCCTGGTCTTCCAAGTAGCTTCCGTCGCACCACTTGAAAACCAGTACTGTAATCTGATTTTCCCCTGCCCGAATGACGCCGGTCAGGTCAAATTCTGAAGTGTTATGGCTAACCTGACTGTATCCCACATAGGTTCCATTGACCCAGACGTAAAAACAGCTGTCTACACCTTCAAAGGTCAAAATCTGGGTCCGGGCTGCTTCTGCGTCGCTGAGGATAAACCGGTTCCGGTACAGCCCGCAGGGATTTTCATCAGGGACATGGGGCGGATCTACTGGGTAGGGGTAGCGGACGTTGGTGTAGTTCGGAACGTCATATCCCCGTTCGGTCAGAGCCTGCCAAGAGTAAGGTACAGGAATGGATTCAAATCCGTCTTCTGAAAAGGTTTCCTGTTCAAACCCTTCGGGCAGTGTATCCCGGGAGCTAAAAAAACGGAAATTCCAGGTTCCGCACAGCGAATGAAAGTACAGACTGTCTTCCCGCCGTCCTGCGGCTGCCTTTTCCGTGCTTTCATAGGGAATGAAATAGGCGCGGGGAGACAGGCAGTTTTCGTGCAAAACTGCCAGAGAGCGGTGATGTAAAAGTTCCATAATGTTTCCCTCCGTAAAACGGGCAAAAAAAATTCTAGCCCGGTCCATGTTTTTACTGTTTTATAGTATCATAAATCCCCCTCTTTCGTCAAGTCCCTGTCCTAAAATGTAAAAAAAACGCCACCGGAATTTTGTATTTGGTCGCTGGTACACAGCAAGAAAAACAGTTTGCCGGCAGATTGGAAAAAAAGATGAAAAAAAATTTTACGGAAGGGGTGAAACTGTAATTTTTGTCAATAGTTTTTTTAGAAAAAGTATGTTATAATAAAATCAAACCAAAAAAAGGGGCAGGTAATTTTTATGAAAATTATTTCAGGAAACGCAACGGTTATTTGTGAGAACAAAAATAGTATTCACAACTATTTTGCGTGGCCTTCGGTGACGCGGCTTCCGGACGGACGTCTGGCTATGGTAGCGTCCGGGTTTCGACTTAGTCACATTTGTCCGTTTGGCAAAGGAGTTATCTGTTACAGCCACGACGAAGGGGCTACTTGGACAGCGCCGGCGGTGATTTTGGATACCCCTTTGGACGACCGGGACTGTGGGATCTGCACCTTCGGGGCCCAAGGGGTAATTGTTACCAGTTTTAACAACAGTATTGCCTTTCAAAAGAAATATGCGCTCCGGGACAGCCCTCAGTCCAGCGGGTATATTGACGCTTATCTTGAAAAAATAAGTAATCTTGACTGCGAAGAAAGGTTTTTGGGATCCACCTTTATTGTCAGCCAAGATGGGGGGAATACCTTTGGGGATGTCTATCGGGTTCCCGTGTCTTCTCCCCACGGGCCTTGTGTTCTTCCAGATGGAACCCTTTTGTATGTCGGCCGTTTTTTTGATGTACGGGCCGACGGAGAGAACGTGCTTGGAAGCTATCGAATTTTCCCGGATGGACATTCTGAAAAGCTGGGAGAAATTGCAAATGTCCCAGGTGGTCTGCAAAGCTGGGAGCCACATGCGATTGTGCTGAACAGCGGAACCGTCTTGGTGCATATTCGGGTTCAGAATAAAGACCATTTTACAGTATATCAATGTGAATCTTCCGATGGGGGAAAGACTTTTACCGAACCTTATCCAGTGTTGGCGGATAAAGGTGGTGCTCCGGCGCATTTGCTGCGGCATTCCAGCGGAATGCTTCTTTCGGTATATGGCTATCGGGAGGTCCCTTACGGAATCCGGGTTATGTTCAGCCGGGATGAAGGAAAAACCTGGAATACCGATGCTGTTCTTTGGGAAAACCGGGTTTCGGCGGATTTAGGGTATCCCTGTTCCGTGGAACTGCGGGACGGTCACATTCTGACAGTATTTTATGGGCATACGGCGCCCCATACCCCAGCAGTAATTCTGCAGAAAATCTGGCGGTTTGAGGAATAAAATCCCTGTAAGTATTGAAAGTTAAAAGGTAAAAACGAATAAAGTCGTTTCTGCCTTTTTTGTTGCAAATAGCTTTTTGGCAAAAAGTATAGATTTACAGTGGTATATAATGGACAACACTGACATGAAGGATTTGATGCACTTTTGCTCTATATTTGGGAATGATTTCTCACCGCTAAAAAAGCCTGTAGTTATGAGGTTTTAGCTGTTTGAGTGTCCCTTGTGGCAACAAAATGGCAACATTATTTGAATTATTGTAAAAGTAAAGAGCTATCAGATTTTTTGAAAGTCTGATAGCTCTTTTGTTTTTAATATGTATAATAAAATGTTTATTTCTTTTCAAAGTCTAAAAAAACTTTGGATCCTGTCGCTCCCTTTTGCCCTTGATATTTACCATTGTAAGGATTTAATGCGGGTTGATCCATTTTGGCAAAAACAAGCTGCCCCACTCTCCGACCAGCTTTCAGCTCAATTGCACAACGATTTGCATTGTACAATTCCAATGTAATCTCTCCTTTAAAACCAGGATCAACCCAACCGGCATTTTGAATAAACAATCCCATTCTGCCCAGCGAACTTCTTCCTTCAACAAAAGCCGTTAAATCATTTGGTAGGTCAAAATATTCCATAGTTGTTGCAAGAACAAATTGATTAGGCAAAAGTATATAAGTATCACTTTCAATTGTTTTATATTTTATTTCCTCTTCTAAATTTATAATCCCTGTGGATAAATCCTCAACAACGCTAAATGTATTTCCCAATCGTATATCTACACTAGCGGGTTGAATTTGTTGCTTTTCTAGGGGTTCGATGATAAGTGTTTTTTCTTCTAACATTTTGATAATTGTTTGATCAGACATAATCATACTATAAATTCTCCTTTTAAGTTTCTATAACTACACTTTGCTAATTACATAATTGTGTCGCTTATTTCCTTTGACGCAACTTTCGCATACTTAGAGTTCTTGTCTTGTTTCGGATAGTTATAACGCCAATAGTCGTATTCTTCTTTTGTAATTTCACCGTTTTTGTATTTCTCGGCTTGTTCTTTCCACGCAGAGAACATCTCAAACATTGTTATGTAATTTGTGCCCATTCCCTTGTCCAAATGCAGACACACTTCTCCGTCAAGCTCAGTAATTTTAAGACCGTATAAATCTTCAAGGGTAAATAAGGTGTGCATAAGACCGTTGTAGCTGTCTATATCAGGAACGGTTAAAGCCTGAGGTGATACTTCAAACACCTTTGCAAGTGTATTAGTTAAATCAGCTTTAGGCGTTCTTGAACCGCTTTCATACTGCGCCATACGAATATCGGCGGTCTTTTCAGGAAATCCCACCTGAATACCAAGATACTTTTGAGTCATACCTCTCAAATTTCTAAAGAAACGGATTCTTTCCCCGATTGCCATTGTGCTTCCTCCTAACGAGCTGTTGATAATATATATTATACAGATACGCTTAGTATTTGTCAACACAACACAAGCAAATAAATTTAATATTTTTTCAAAAACCACTTGACTTTACGGAATTTGCTTAGTATAATGATAATACAGGCTTAAACTAATAGCGTTAAGTTTGTAAAAAATTAAATAACCGTCATATACCACGGTAATGGTGTACCCGCCCGGGCGAATCGGAAGGCGGTTAGAAAGTATTCCGACACTAAAGAAATTTAATCTATCAAATTGAAAGGAGATTTATATGGCAAGCACAACCTTTATGCGAGTGGAAGAAGTCGCAGAAGAATTAGGCGTATCGAAATCATATGCCTATAAAATTGTACAGAAGTTAAATGCCGAATTGAAATCGCAGGGATTTCTTACAATTTCAGGGCGAGTAAATAAGCAATATTTTTTAGAAAGAGCCTGTTATGGCTCAAAAAAAGAAAGTGAGGGATTAAATAATGGCGGTTTACAAAGATGAAAAGACAAACACTTGGCGTGTGCTTTACCGCTACACAGATTGGAACGGAGAGCGAAAACAAACGCAGAAGCGTGGATTTAAAACCAAGCGTGAAGCACAGGCTTGGGAGCGTGAACAGCTTAACAAGTTGGGCGGTGACTTGGATATGAGTTTCAAAAGCTTTGTGGAGCATTACACCGAAGATATGCAGAGCCGCATTAAGGAAAATACTTGGGCAACGAAGGAGCATATTATTCAGACAAAACTCATTCCCTACTTCGGGAAGCTGAAGATGTGTAACATCACCGCACAGCAAATTATCACTTGGCAAAACGAACTCATCAATCATAAAGACG
>CALXAO010000130.1 GCA_944386295.1 uncultured Clostridia bacterium
AATGCGGTTTAGCGCAATCTACGATAGGAAACATTTTCCGGCGCAATACTGTACCCTCCATCGCTACTTTAGAAACAATCTGTAAGGGTTTCGGTATTACAATGGCACAGTTTTTTGCCGAAAATGAATTTATAGAGGTTACGCCGGATCTGAAAGAACTCATTGATTGCTGAATATCCCTGGTATGGTTGCTAATAATCCTAATACGAGCCATGCTAGTGCACAAGGTGTAGGGTATATTGCATTTAAGTTTTCCATACTTAGATTCAAAATGTTTTGTCCGTTAGTAATCAGACTTAAGCCATTCTTCCAGTTCCTGAGGGGACGAGAAGATAGCTGATTTGAAGATATGGCTGATAGGTTTCCGTGGGATATTTAGTGAATTTTTATATCATGGTGCTGTGCGTCATTTCCCCCGTAGCACAAGCTCTTTTCTTTAATTGGATGTTCTTTCAAACCAACGTTGCACCAATGGATTGAAAAGCTGTTCGTAGTTTTCGTATCTCACAGTAGATTCATACTAAACATTGCAGATCGTTATAAATTTTACTGATACATGCGATCAGAACCATTGCCGCCGCATTTTGAGGTGGGGGAACCAGGGTTTTTCGTATCTTTACAGCGTAAGCCACTGCATCGGTCTACGACTGCGGTAAAGCACCTTCTTGCTCTTGCCGCAATTTCGCCAGTGATTGGCTCAAATCAAACCTGGTGACAGCGACTTCTCTCCGGAACCCATTAGTGAACAAATGAAAATATTCAGGCCATGGTTTGCGCCGAGACGTCCCAAAAAGCTACACGTTACTTTTCCTTGTCTAATAGCCGGCAGCAGAATTCTGCTGCCGGCTCGATTTCCAGTGCTTTGTCACGCACCGTTCCGTCTTCTTTCAGGAAAATGACCTGGTTAGTTCAATTCTTTTTTCGTATAGCTGGCTTACATATTCCTATTCCAAGGCATAGGTGTAGTCGATAATTTATGGAACTTCTGATTCCTAAATGGGCGGAAGCACGTATTCCTTATCTGAGGTAACGCTAATCGTTGAATCAATCGTCATTGAAACTGAAAACAGCTCCAGCAGGAGCAACAGTGCAAAAAGAATTTCGAATAATCGTAAACCGATCTGACAGTTAACATACCACTGCTTCTCTCACTACAAAGACAGAATTTTCAATTTTAATATCGAGGCAGACAGGCATTTTAGCATTTAAATATGGCTGACTGCGTTCTTTTCATTCGCTTGCTGAAAACAAAGACTATAAACCATTTATGTTTGCTTTTTCTCTTTTTTAAGATTCATTTGCTTATAGGTTTTTTCTTCCGAAGATTTCGGACGGTAGATTCCCAATGCAGCCTGCATGGCAAGGGATTCTGCGACGGGTTGAATGTGTTTTTCTGTTTTAATTCCGGATTCCCTCCTTAAAATAAACAAATGCATGGTACAAAATCAGTATGTGTGACAAGGAAAGATTTATCCGTTAAATAACTGGGAAATACCGGATTGACTTTTAATTTTTTTTATGCTATAATAATGCAGACATAAAAATAAAGAGGTGCTTCTATGGTTACATTCGGTCCAGCAGGATCTCCGGACCGTTTTTTTTCGCTTGGTTATAAACGAAGCTTGCAAATTCCCCAGTTTTTGGAGGAAATTGGTTTAGATTTATTTGAATATCAATGCGGAAACGGTGTAAATGTCGGTTTGGATACAGCGCGGAAATTGGGGGATGCTTTTCGGGAAAAAGGGAAAATTCTTTCTATTCATGCGCCTTATTTTATTTCTCTTTCTTCTTTGGAGGAGGAGAAGCGCAACAACAGTATTGAGTATATTCTTCGGACTGCCCGGGTGGCTTCTGCTATGGGGGCGGAACGGGTGATTGTGCATAGCGGTAGCTGTGCGAAGCTATCTAGGAGCGAGGCTTTGGAACTGGCATGTCAGACACTCCGGAGTGCCCGGAAGGCATTGTGCAGGGAGCATTTAGAGCAGATTCGTCTTTGTCCGGAAACGATGGGGAAAATCAATCAACTGGGAACTCTAGATGAAGTTCTTACTTTGTGCGGCGTAGATGAAAGTTTTCTTCCGACAGTGGATTTTGGGCATCTCAATGCCCGAACCCTGGGGCAAATCCGTGGCAGGGAAGACTATGCCAAATTGCTGAATCAGATTCGTACGGTTTTGGGCGAAGAACGGGAGAGGCAGATTCATGTGCATTTTTCCAAAATTGAATATACCACTGGCGGTGAAAAGCGGCATTTGACTTTTTCAGACCAAGAGTTCGGGCCAGAGTTTGAACCTCTGGCAGAACTTCTTGTTATGCGTGATTCAGATGCACATGTAATTTGTGAGTCATCTGGAACCCAGGACTTGGATGCGCTTTTTATGAAATCTTGCTATCAAAACTGTCTGAACGGAAGGGAGCAGTTCCAATGAATCAAAAAGCCGACCTTTTATTATCCAAACTGCCAGAACAGTCAGCGTATATCAGTTTGCGCCCAGAAAATCGAAGGTATCTGACTGGAATTGCAACATCTAACGGATTGGTACTGGTTTGTGAGCAGAAGCAGATCTTTTTTACCGATTTTCGCTATATTACTATGGCGCAGGCTTCCATTGCACCTGGATATGAGGTCCGATTGTTTACTGCTTCTGTGGCGGAAACTGTCAGACAGATTTTGGCCGATACAGATGTAACGACGGTCTATTTTGAGGATGCTTTTGTTACTTACAGAGAATATTGCCGGCTTGCTGAGACCTTGAACGCTTATATGCTGGTTGGGGATGAGCTGGTTCTTTCGCAGTTGCGTATGGTTAAGGCACCGGAAGAGATTGAAAAAATCCGGGCAGCGCAGAAAATTACTGATGATGCGTTTTTGTATATTTGCCGATTTCTCTCTAACGAATGGCCGTCCGGAACATTAACGGAGGTACAGGTTGCCGCAGAACTGGACTATGCTATGCGGAAAGCAGGTTCCGGCCCGGTGGCGTTTGATACCATTGTGGCTTCTGGCGAAAACGGTGCAAAACCTCATGCTGTTCCGGGGAAGCGAGTTCTACAAAAAGGCGATTTTGTGACTATGGATTTTGGAGCGACCTATGACGGGTATGCGGCTGATATGACCCGGACAGTAGCGTTGGGAAATGTTAGTGATTTGCAGAAAAAAGTCTACCGAATTGTTTTGGAAGCCCAACAAAAAGGTATGGAACGAATCTGTGCCGGCAAGACAGGGGACTCTGTGGATGCTGGCGCGCGGGATTGGATTGCTGCGGCCGGCTACGGAGAGTATTTCGGTCATTCCTTGGGCCATGGTGTGGGACTTCAGATTCATGAGATGCCGAATTTTTCTCCGAAATATACTCAACAGGTGCCGTCGGGTGCGGTTATGAGTGTGGAGCCTGGAATTTATTTGCCGGAGCAATTTGGCGTTCGGATTGAGGACCTTGTTGTTGTCCGGGAAAACGGATATGAGAATTTAACGCAAAGTTCAAAGGAACTTTTGTTTCTTTAAGGAGCGGATACAGGGAGGATAAAGTTGTGAAGGAAGAAGAAAAGGGTGGTGTAATTCTTTGTCCGGAGGAAAAAAAACCGGAAATAAGCTGCGAAGTTTTAGAACCGATCTCAAAGAAAAATAAACGGAAGCGAAGACATCGGTTTTCTGCACCGACGAATGCGGAAATTGATCTGCAGGAAAAAGAATTGGAGCATTTTGCTCGGGGAATCAATTTCTATAAATTGTTTCTGGTTCTCTTTATCGGTAGCTTTGTCGGTGTTGTTGTCGAGTCTATTTGGTGTATTCTGAAAAACGGGTATTTGGAAAGCCGCGCTGGACTAATTTATGGCCCTTTTAATTTGGTGTATGGATTTGGAGCGTTGGTGCTTACCTTGGCATTGTATCGGTTTCGGCACCGGAGCTGGCCCCATGCTTTTTTGGGGGGATTCCTTGTCGGAAGTACGGTAGAATATGTTTGTTCCTTTGTTCAGGAATTGATTTTCGGTACCACCTCCTGGGATTACAGCGGAATGCCTTTTAATTTAAATGGACGGATTTGTTTGTTATATTCAGCCTTTTGGGGATTGCTTGGGATTCTTTGGATCAAAGATCTGTATCCCCGTCTGTCAAAAGGAATTATGCGGATTCCGAATCGGTTTGGTAAGCCGGTCGTTTGGATTCTATGTATCTTTATGATTTTTAATTCTATAATGTCCTGTGTAACAGTAATCCGCTGGTGTGAGCGGTTGGAAGGCAAAGAACCCTCTAACGGACTTGAGACTTATCTGGATCGGCAGTATCCGAATGAACAGATGGAAAAGATTTATGCAAATATGATCTTTGCACAAGATAAAGATGAATAGAACGGAGAGCGTTTATTATGTTGCTTTCAACTTTAACAGCTCCTATTGCTTCTGTGTTAAATGGGCCTGCAGGTGCGGTTCATTTGTTGGCAAATGCTGGATTTGATGCCTATGATTTTTCTATGTTTGATAGCTCAGAATCCAATCCAGTGTTTGGTGATAACTGGAAAGTCCATTTGCAAACGGTAAAAGATACGGCTGCGGAACGAGGGATTGTCTGTAACCAGGCCCACGCGCCTTTCCCCTCATTAGATGTCGATACGCCAAAAAATGCAGAATACAATCGGACAATTTATGATAAACTGGTCCGGGCGATTCAGTCGGCAGGCTACCTTGGCGCGAAGGTAATTGTAGTGCATCCCATTCAGCATCTCCCGTTCCGGGACAATGAAGCTTATCTAAAGGATATGAATATGGATTTTTACCGTAGCCTTGCTCCGGTTGCCAAAGCTGCCGGCGTCAAAATTGCCTTGGAGAATATGTGGCAGAGAGATAAAAAACGGCATTATATTATTGATTCCACCTGCGCATCACCACAAAGCTTCTGTGATTATTTGGACACGCTGGGGGATGATTGTTTTACAGCCTGTTTGGATCTTGGGCATTGCGCTTTGTGCGGGTATGAAGCGGCAGAACTGATCCGTGGGTTGGGGCACGCACGTCTGGGAGCTCTTCATGTGCATGATAATGATTGTCTCAAAGACCAGCATACAGTCCCTTATTGCGGTAGAACGGATTGGGATTCGGTTTGCGATGCGCTTTCGGAAATTAATTATACCGGAGATTTTACCTTTGAGGCTGGCGCTTTTCTGTCCGGAATTCCTACGGATTTTCTGCCAGAGGCCGCTTCTTATCTGTGCCATCTGGGGCGCTATCTGATAAATAAGATAAAAAGAAATTTAAAATAGCAGGATTTTTTAGTTTGAATTGTTCTTAAACATTAAATTTCTACGTTGTAATTGGCGAAAGCAACAAGTGCTTTTTGCTTTACAAAAAATTATTGGGAATTATTATAATTATGGAAATCGTAGAACTTTCTAAAAACGAATACAAAGGAAATTTGTTTCAACATATAAAACAGTAAGGTATTACGATTTTGAGATAAAGAAAAGCTCTTTTCACTTAATATACAGGAAATTTGATTTTGAAATGGAAATATCCTTTAAGGTTACATTCTTCGGCGATTATTTAAACAATTCCATTGGCTTCGGTGTGTTTGAAAATATCAAGTCTTTCGCAGCATCAGTAATTCAGAAGCTCTCGCCCATGCGTTTTTTTGTGGAGCAAAAGATGCAGGACACAATGCAGAGAAAATTCGTCTTACAGGAAAGAGAATCAACTTCTGTAAGGGATGTTTTGTTTACTTGAAAACGGGAAAATGCGCTATCCGTGATGACAGTCAAGAAATCACTGAGAAAATGCGAAACGCTGATACAGTTGTTTTGGCCACTCCTTGTATCAGACTATAAATTCCGTGATATTTACCTTTTGGCAACCGCTGCCGAAAACGAAGCTGAAACGGTTAAAGGCGCAGAAACAGCGGTGAACGGTTGGGTTGATTGCTTTCCGAAAGCAACATTAGAAAAGATAATACTTGCAGGCGGTGTCAATGATGCCGGCGATATAAAGGGACATGCTGCATTGAAAGAAGCTTATGAAACCGGCAAACAATGTAAGGAAGTAATATTTTGGTAGAAATCAACTTGAACATCTTCCTAAAGAGCTTTTGAGGTTTGGGAAAAAAGTTTTACTTGTTTACGGTGGCGGTTCTGTTATCGATTGCTCAAAAGGTGTTTCTGCTGTAGCTGTAATTGAAAGCGGCAATGTTTGGGATTTGGTATCGAACAGAGTTTGGGTAACAAAAGCGCTTCCCGTTGTTGCAATTCTTACAAATGCTGTAACTGCTTCTGAAATTGACGCTTGGGCAGTAATTGCCAATATAGAGACAAACGAAAAAATTGGTTTTGGGGGAAGTTCTCTTGGAGTTGCCTTTGAGAACCCCGAACTTAGCTTTTCACTTCCGCCCTATCAGACAGCCTGAGGCGCGTTCGATATTTTCAATTATGTTTTAGATAATTACTATTTTACAAGGGACGCAATCTTTGATGATTTTCAGGAAGCTGTCATGCGTGCCGTTGTAAAATGGGGACCTGTTGCAATGATGGCGTCGAACAACTATGAAGTATGGGCGAACTTATGTGGGCTTCTTCGCCTGCCATGCTATGGAACATGCGTTGTCGGCATACTATGGACATTACTCACGGGCATGGATTGGCCATCGTAACTCCCCGTTGGTTTACACGTATATTTTGAATGAAACAACCGCTCCTGCTATTTTTCGTTTAGGCGTAAAGGTATTTTGTATTTCCGAAAATCTTGATAAAATGAGTGGCGCGAAAAAAGCAATTGAAGCCGTTTCAAATTTCTGTTTTGATACACTCGGATTGAAAGCAAATTTGTCCGATTTTGGCATTGATGAGAAATATTTTAAGGATATAGCGCTTTTCGCCATATCACATTTTCAATTACAGACACATTTTATAAATCGCTTCTACATCAGAAGAAGTAGATTTTCGGTTCTACAATTACATCGTAAAACAAGCATGCTCCGCCATGAAAAATAAAATGAACACCAGAGCAGTCGCTTGATATTAAAATTTGAAATTCTGTCATAGTAGTGGTCTTGCTAAATAGGAGATTGCTTCTTCCGAACGATGAACAGATGATACGAAGCAATATAAATTGGGGGAATTTTAAAAGGCTCGGAAAAGGAAAAAATTACACTTATGTTTATTTTGAGTTGATAAAAATAGGAAGCGGATATCCGCTTCCTAAAAAAGACTTGTTATTTTACAAACTTTCTTTATTTTTCAATTGCTGATTGTGGCTTTTTTATTTTGACAATTGTTCCGCGAAACGAATAATTTCCGAAAGATTGATGTAATGGACCGGGCTTTCCGAAGACTGTACCACCAGAGTCGGTGCCTGCACAATGTCGTACTGTTCCGCCAGTTCCGGTTCATCTTCGGCGAAAATTTTCCGGAAGGAAATTCCGTGTTCATTTAGAACTGCTTCTGCTGTTTTGCAGTTTGGGCAGGTGTGAGTTGCAAACAGATAGGCTTCTTCTGTTTTTGTTCTGCACATGGCACTGTCTGTTTTCTGGTCCGTTTTCGGCTGGCCTAAACCCTTGCCGTCCAGGGTGTCTTGATCAATTCGGTACAGCTTGCGATCCTTAAATTCTTGAGATTTGCCATTATTCCAATTCTGTACCGGCCGATAATAACCGGTAATCCGGCTATAAACCTCGGTAGATGTTCCGCACACCGGGCAGGTCTTTTGTTCTCCAGCCAGATAGCCATGATTGCGACAGACCGAATAGGTGGGGGAGAGCGTATAGTAGGGCAGGCGGTAATTTTCTGCAATTTTCCGGACAAGATTGGCTGCACTCTTCCAATCAGGCAACTTTTCGCCCAAAAAAGCGTGAAAAACTGTACCGGAAGTGTACAGGGTCTGCAATTCATCCTGTACGTCTAAAGCTTCAAAAATATCTTCAGTGTATCCAACCGGCAAATGTGAAGAGTTTGTGTAGTAGGGAGTTCCGTTTTCGTTTGCGGTGATGATGTCAGGGAACTGTTCTGTATCATGTTTTGCTAGACGATAGGTCGTAGATTCCGCTGGAGTAGCTTCCAAATTATACAAGTCACCATAAGTCTCCTGATAGTCGGATAGCCGTTCCCGCATGTGATTGAGTACTTCTTTGGCAAATTGTTGGCTTTCCGGGTGGGTCAAGTCCTTCTGAATCCAAGCTGCGTTGAGGCAGGCTTCATTCATACCGATAAGGCCAATGGTAGAAAAATGATTGTTGAATGTTCCAAGATATCGTTTTGTATAGGGATACAGGCCTTCCTTCAGCAGTTTTGTAATTACTTCCCGTTTAACTTTCAGCGATCGGGCAGCTACATCCATCATCCGGTTTAGACGGCGGTAAAATTCTTCCGGTGTTTTGGACTGGTAAGCGATCCGGGGAAGATTAATAGTGACAACGCCTATTGAGCCGGTGCTTTCTCCGCTGCCGAAGAAACCACCGGATTTTTTGCGTAATTCCCGTAAATCCAGACGCAGACGGCAGCACATGCTGCGGACATCACTGGGTTGCATATCACTGTTGATATAGTTGGAAAAATATGGAGTACCATATTTGGATGTCATTTCAAAGAGAAGTTTGTTGTTTTCAGTTTCGGACCAGTCAAAATCCCGAGTAATAGAATAAGTAGGAATGGGATACTGGAACCCTCGACCGTTGGCGTCGCCTTCAATCATAACTTCAATAAAGGCTTTATTGACCATATCCATTTCTTTTTTGCAGTCTTTGTACTTGAAGTCCATTTCTTTTCCGCCCACAATAGCCGGAAGTTCTGCAAGGTCGGCCGGTACCGTCCAGTCCAGAGTAATGTTGGAGAATGGTGCCTGGGTTCCCCAGCGGCTGGGAGTATTGACACCAAAAACAAAGGATTCAATGCATTTTTTTACGTCATAAAAGGATAGATTGTCTACCTTGACGAATGGGGCAAGGTATGTATCAAAAGAGGAAAATGCCTGTGCTCCGGCCCATTCGTTTTGCATGATACCCAAAAAGTTGACCATTTGATTGCATAGGGTTGCTAAATGGTTCGCGGGCTTGGAGGTGATTTTTCCTGAAACGCCGCCCAAACCTTCTTGAATCAGCTGTTTGAGTGACCAACCAGCACAGTAGCCGGTGAGCATAGAAAGGTCGTGCAAATGAATATCTGCGTTTCGATGTGCTTCTGCAATTTCCTGATCATAAATTTCAGATAACCAGTAATTGGCAGTAATAGCACCGCTGTTGCTTAAAATCAGTCCTCCTACTGAATATGTTACGGTGGAATTTTCCTTTACTCGCCAGTCGGTAATGTCCAAATAACTGTTGACAAGTTCCTTGTAATTAAGCAGAGTTGCTTTTGTATTACGGACTTTTTCTCTCTGCTTTCGGTAAAGAATGTATGCCTTAGCAACGTCGGCATATCCCGATTCACTCAAGATTTTTTCTACGCTGTCCTGAATATCTTCTACGGCAATCACACCGTCTTGGATTTTGTTTTGAAAGTCCGCAGTAGTCCGTAGGGCAAGCAGATCTACAATGCTTTCGTCCACGGGCTTGTTCATAGCCTCAAAGGCTTTTGTAATGGCGGTGCTGATTTTGCTGATATTAAAGGCAGCTGGTGCGCCGTCACGTTTTTTTACCTGATACATGTTTTTGTCCCTCTTTCTCCCTTGTTTTTTTTGGCATTTCTGCTAGAGCACTTTTATTATACCACAGTTTGATGTAAATGTCAATATATAGATATGTTTAACTTTCTGTGACACAATATATAGTGTTTAATATTTTTTCTGATTGGCAGTTTTCGTGAAGACTGACAAAATAACATTACTTATTCTCCGCCGCGAATTCTTACTTCCGGAATGTACTCGGAGGCAATTTTTCGGTATTCTTCTGTTTGAGCTGGGGACACTGGGGAGAGCCCGGGGCTAATCAGTTCTCCAGAGTCACGGAAAGTTTGCAAATAATAACGTTTGGCTCCCTGCAGCCACTGTGCTATAGCGCGAATATCTTCAGCGGTGTGAAATTCCCGGACCAGCGTGGTACGAAATTCAGAGAAAATTGGCGCGTTCTTCAGGATATCTACGCTTTCCCGGATAGCGTTCATATCCGGAGTGCAGCCGGTTGTATTTGGATATTTTCCCGGGCTGTTTTTCAGGTCCATAGCAACGTAGTCCACGGCACCGCTTTCAATTATTTCCCGAAGTTTCCCGGGAAACGAGCCGTTAGTATCTAGTTTAACAAGAAAACCAAGACGGTGAATATTTTCGCAGAAGGATTGCAGATCCGGTTGAAGCAGGGGTTCTCCTCCAGTAATGCATACACCGTCCAGCAGTCCCTGCCGTTTGCAGAGAAACGCAAAAAAAGCGGTTTCGGTTTGCACCGATTCTTCCCTAGGTGACAACACTAGACCGGCGTTGTGACAGAAGGGACAACGGAAGTTGCAGCCAGGAGTAAACACCGTACAGGCCGTTTTTTCCGGATAATCCAGTAATGTTAGTTTTTGAAATCCTACAATTTTCATTGTACGGTCCTTTCTTTCAGCATTTCGTCTAAAATATGTGCTGCGTCTTCTACAAACCGAACGCAGGGACGAATTTTATAATATTCCGGGGTCCTTTCTTCCGGAATTGGGGTGGCGGACGGTTTTAGAGTTGCCAGTAGTTCCCGACAGCAAATTGTTCCATTGTGTGCCTTGAACCGGGCTGCTAAATCCTGAATCAGTTTGTAATGCTGTGCTTTCTTTTCCCGATCTGCCGGTGGATAGTCTCCAAAACATAATCCGGCAATTAAAAACATAGCGGAACATGTTCCGCAGGTTTCTCTCATTCGGCCCATGCCTCCGCCAAAGGATGAGGCTAGGCGTCTGGCAGTATTTTCATCCAGTCCTGTAACGTCAGAAAAGGCGCAAAGAACTGATTGGGCACAGTTATAACCGGATAAAAAAAGTTCCCGGGCTCTGTTTGCATGATCCATAAACACACTTCTCCTTTCTGTATCTTTAGTATAGCACGGGGACCGGGGTGTGTCAAGGACAGTAGAATAACTTTTTACGGACAAAAACGGACAAAAAGAAAACAAATTAAAAAATTTGTAAGAATTGTTGTTTGATTCTTGACTTTTGTCTGGGAGCGTGGTAAAATAACTAACAGTATTAGCTGTTTGGAGGCTTTTTATGGACTATGTTTCTTTAGCTCGGGAGCTTTTGGAGTTGTTTAGTCGACTGAAACCGTCTGATCCTCCTCGGATGCTGACGCAGTTTTCCCAAGGGGAACTGTTTGTTTTAAAGCACCTTAATGATTCTTCTGACCCGGTGACGCCGGGACAGTTGAGTCGGACCGAGGGAATCAGTACGGCTCGGATTGCTGCTGTGCTCCGGGGGTTGGAAAGCAAGGGATTGATTACGCGGTTGCCCTGTCCAACCGATTTGCGGAGTGTAATTGTGGTACTCACTCCGGCGGGGAGGAATCGGATTCAGGAGGAACGGCGCCGTTTGGAAGCGATTACTGTGCGAATGTTGCAGGTGATTTCGGAAGACGACGCATTAGCTTTTGTTCGGACGTTTCGGACGCTGGTTGAATATCGGGAAAAACACGGTCGGTTTTTTTGTGTGGAACCAAACGAAAAGACAGGAGAGAATTCGTATGTTTAAGTTGTCTCCCAGGAGTGGGGAATGGCCGGAATTAGTTTAATTTTTATTGTGGGACAGGTCTGGTTAGACTTGACGATGCCGGATTATATGTCGGAAATCACTCACCTAGTTCAGACGCCAGGTAGTGCAATGGGAGAAATCTGGTTGGTAGGAGGAATGATGCTGCTGTGTGCCTTGGGCAGTCTAGTGTTTTCAATGGCAATTGGCTTTTGGGCTGATTACCCAATCAACGAACGATGTTACATAAGTGCAGATGATTATTGCCATGGAACTTCAGGTAATTATTAAAGCGCCTATCATGGCAGTCTGGGCAATCTGTAAAATTTAGTCCAAAAATTGGCAATGGTCTGCGGCAACCTTTGTGGCAGTTCTTGTTATGCTGGTTCTGATTTTTGTCGCGTTTTTTTTGCTTTGCCCCGATTCCGAAAGATTCAAGCTCTTACTGACAATTTGAACCGAGTAACGCGGGAGAATCTGACCGGGGTTCGGGTGGTGCGGGCCTATAATGCAGAAGAATATCAGGAGGAAAAGTTCCGTCAGGCCAACGATGCTTTGACCTCTAACAAATTGTTTGCTAACCGAATTATGGGAATCATGAATCCTAGTATGAGTTGGGCCCTGGCTGATTCATGAGGCGGATCAGATGCAGCGTATTGGGCTGTTTTCCGACATGGTGGTTTTTCCTCTTATGCAATGCAGGTTGTGATGGCCTTTATGATGCTTGTGATGGTTTTTATTATGTGGCCTCGGGTTTCCGTTTCTGCCCACCAGATTAATTAGGTTCTGGATACTGTTCCCAAGATTATAGACGGGAAGGCGATGGAATGTCTGCCCGAAATGGAGGGCGAGGTGGAATTTCGAGACGTTAGTTTCCGGTATCCCGATGCAGAAGAATGTGTGCTGGAGCATGTGATTTTCCGGGCGAAGAAAGGTCAAACGGTTGCCTTTATCGGATCCACCGGCAGTGGAAAATCCACCTTTACGGTTACTTCTAACGTAGCTTATGGATTTCATGGGCAGTCGCCGTCGGAAGCACAGGTTCGTGATGCGGTTGTTGTTGCGCGAGGTGTTAATGTGTCGGGTGGGCAGAAGCGGCGTCTATCTATTGCCCGGGCTGTATATCGGAAGCCGGAGATTCATATTTTTGACGATAGCTTTTCAGCATTGGACTATGGTACTGATCGTCAGCTGCGGACAGCCTTGAAACAGAGAACCTTCGGTGTGACTAATTTAATTGTAGCCCCGCGAATTGGAACGATTCGTGACGCGGATTTGATTTTGGTTTTGAATGAGGGAAAAGTTGTGGGGCGGGGGACTCAGGGCTTCTGAAGACGTGTTCCGAGTATAGACAAATTGCGTTTTTCCAACTTTCAAAGGAGGAATTGGAACATGCCTAAACACTACATGCGACCTTCTGTTTCGGAAGGAAATGTAGATATGAAAGGATCTTGGCGTTGAATTCTGCGTTATTTCAGACCTTGGATGCCTATGGCGGTAATAGGTCTGGTTCTGGTGATGGTCGGCTCCGTTCTTTCTATTCTTGGTCCAGGGCAGTTGAAGGATATAACTAATCTGATTTCGGCTGGCTTGTTTGGTGATATGGATTTTCCTGCCATTGCCAGGATCGGCATTCTGTTGGTCGTAATTTATGGGTTATCCTCTTTGTTTTACTATGTTCAGAATTTCCTGATGATCACCTTTACCCAGCGGCTTTCCCGCAATCTTCAGCAAGATATTTCCCGGAAGATCAACCGGGTTCCTCTGGGATACTTCAATCGGGTCAATTTCGGGGATATTCTCAGTCGGGTAACCAATGACGTGATACCATTGCCAAACATTGAATCAGAACCTGGGAATGCTGGTAACGGCAGTAACGATGTTGTTGGGTTCGTTGATTATGATGTTTGTTACCAATGCGGTAATGGCTGGCACTACGGTGCTTTCTTCCGTCATTGTTTTTTTTTCTAATGCTGATAATTATGATGCATTCTTAGACGTATTTTCTCCGCCAGCAGCAGACTTTGGGAGCGCTTAACGGGCATATTGAGGAAATCTATGCCGGTCATATGGTAGTCAAGGCTTATAACGGCGAAGCAACTGCCAGGAAGACCTTTGATCGTTTGTATCAAAGTGCCTGGAAAACATAGTTTTTGTCCGGAATGATGATGCCGATTATGAACTTCATTGGTAATTCGTGATTGTCGCGTTTATTCTTTATGTCCGCTTATTTACAAATCCCTTGTCCCAAATAGTGCAGGCAGCAACCAGTCTGCAGTCGGCTGCGGCGGCAGGCCAGCGGGTATTTGAATTTCTGGAAGAAGATGAATTGTCGGATGAAGCCGGAAAATCGGTAGCATTGCGCCCGGATACTGTCTGCGATAATGTGGAGTTTTGTCATGTCAGTTTTGGGTATAATCCTTCCAAGCTTGTGATCCGGGATTTTTCCGCTTATGCAAAAGCAGGGCAGAAGGTTGCTATTGTAGGTCCTACCGGTGCAGGGAAAACGACGCTTGTAAATCTTTTGATGCGATTTTATGAACTGAATGGCGACGAAATCCGTATTGACGGCGTATCGATTGCTGATATGCCACGGGAAGCTGTACACGATCTGTTCTGCATGGTTTTCCAGGATACCTGGCTGTTTGAGGATACTATTCGGGAAAATATTGTATATGGGAAAGAAGGGGTTACCGACGAACAGGTTTTCGCGGCCTGCCGTGCGGTAGGTCTGGATCATTTCATTCGTACCTTGCCCGAGGGCTACCATACAATACTGAATGATCGGGCTAATCTATCTGCCGGACAGAAGCAACTATTGACGATTGCGCGAGCAATGATTGAGAATGCTTCGTTGCTGATTTTGGATGAAGCTACGTCTTCGGTGGATGCACGGACGGAAGCATTGGTGCAGGCGGCTATGGATCGGCTCACTAAAGGACGAACATTCTTTGTGATTGCACACCGACTGTCGACAATTAAAAATGCTGACTTGATTTTGGTGATGAAAGATGGGGATATTATAGAGAATGGTAACCATGAGGAGCTTCTTTCTAAAAACGGGTTTTATGCCCAACTGTATAACAGTCAGTTTGATATAGTGTTTAATTTTTTGTATTTTCAGAGTCTTATCAGTGCCTACGCCGTTTCTATCGAGTCTTTGTTCCGTAGAAACGGTGTATTTATCCTTGTTATACTAAGTAATGTGGAATTGTATAATGCCAGTGGCTAACACAAACTGTCAAACGGACATCTACCTTGCTATGTTCCGGTATTTTCACGTTTTTGTTGGTAATAAATCAAAATGATGGTAAACCGAACGCATATGCAGGACAACATTTTTGTTAAGCCATACCGTAAAATGCCTTTTACCCCACCCCCAATTATTTTATTGTTAAAAAATGGACTAAAATAATAAATGAGAAGCTATAATACACATAAAAGTATTATAGCTTCAGTAGTATCATTTACTGAGGAAAATAGATAGTGCGGTAGACTTCGGTCATAGCATAGATCCGGTGGGAATATTTAAAATGGCGCTGATACCGCATTTGTATGGATTGCCGTTACTGAGAAGAACATACGTACAGGTGGTTTTTGGAGTATTTGATGCGCCACTTTTCAAGCATAGATACACCGAAAAAACAATAGAAGAAATATTTTATTGGATATTGAGTGAAATAATTCGTAGACGGAACACATATTAA
>CALXAO010000131.1 GCA_944386295.1 uncultured Clostridia bacterium
TTGAGCCGGGTTATTCAGCCAAAAAGGACTTCACGGTGGAAAACAAGGGCACTGCGGACGTCTACTACCGGCTGTACCTTGAGAATGTGAGCGGTTCGCTGACAGATGCGCTCAGCTTTGAGATATATGACGGTGACCGTCTAATATTCAGCGGCAGCGCGGACGAGCTAAGCCGAGAGACCCCCTGCATCAACAGCGAGGTTCTGAAGGCGGGCGGAACGGACACGCTCACGGCGGTTGTGAAAATGAGGGAAGACGCGGGGAACGCATATCAGAGCGGAGGTATTACCTTCGACATAACGGCCGACGCGGTTCAGGCGAAAAACAATCAGGATATTTCATTTGAGTAGCGGTGCGGCAGCTCAAATGTTTATCGATACACAAGTGATCATAGGAGGAGAAAAAATGAAAAACACAAAGAAGAGCCTTATCGCGAGCGGAATCTCACTTGCGGTAAGCGTCGCGCTGCTTGTGGGCTCCACCTTCGCGTGGTTTACCGACAACGTGGTAAACAAGGGAAATAAAATTCAGGCGGGAAGCCTTAAAATAGGCGCATACGCCTACGACCTTGATATGGACGGTACCGGTGAGAGCTTTACGGTTGCCGATGTAAACGGCGGAAATGCGTTCACATTTGAAGCCGACCCGCAGGATCTCAGAACCGACGGTACCGCTATAATAAACGATACCGACTGGGAGCCGGGCAAATCAAACGCCAAGCTTTTAAAGGTTGTGAACGATGGCACACTCGCTGCGGAGATCAAGCTTGATTTTAAGACTTCGGGCGAGCTGACGAACGCGCTCTGGTTTGACTTTGTAAAGGTTGAGAACGGCGCGGTTGCCGGTAATTTTGAGAAGCGTCCGATGAGCACGCTCAGCGCAGTGGCACAGGCACTTGAACTGCCTATGATAAACACGGGCGACACGCTCCAGTTCATACTGGTATACGGAATGTATGAGGAAGCCGGCAACGAGTATATGGAAGACAGCTTTACGGCTGATGTGACAATTCTTGCCAAGCAGTATACATATGAAGAAGACGGCTTCGGCAGCAGCGATTATGACGCCGGAGCGGAGTATGATGTTGTTGAAACAGGAAACGCGGAATTGTTCGAGCAGGCAGTTGCCGAAGGAAAAAGTGTAAGGCTTACAAATGACATTGTCCTTACAGATGTTGTTGAATTCAACAATGACGCTTTTGTTGATATGAACGGCAATGATATCACCGTTAATGACGGAGCAGGCTCACTTAAGGCTATGAATGGGCAAACTCTTACGGTGTACGGAAACGGCACCCTTTACGGGGCACTGGTTGCGGAGCAAAATGCCGGTTTGGTCATTAACGCGGACGATGATTTTACAATAGAATCGAAATTTGTAACCGGAGCCGCAATTTCAACCGGATTAAACACCGTACTTGAAATCAACGGAGGAAATTACACGAGTCTCGTAAAAGGCGGCGGCGCTGTAATTAACTTTATGGGTACAGATTTGACTATAAGAAATGCATCCGTTGTTATAGGAGTTGACTCGGTTGTAAATTCTATGGGAATAAACGGTGCGAACGCGAAGACAGCAACGCTTGAAAATGTTACGGTAGACGCAAAGTACAGCACTGCGCTGAACCTGAATAATGCAGACGGCAATTATGTTATCCGCGGATGTAAATTCTCCACAACAATGAAAGCCGAAGGCATGAACGTGAATCCAACTATAAAATATCAGGGCACATTGGATATCTCGGATACTGTTATTGAACGTATAGGAACAGGAATTAAATATAATAAACCGGTATATCCTCCTCCGACAGAACCTGAGGGTCTTACTCTTAACAATGTTCAGTTTATAGCAGTTGAGGGCGCTACCGGAACGGATACCTGAGTAAAATAGCTTTTAAAAGGTGGTTAAAGAGAATGAAAAATACAAAGAAGAGCCTTATCGCGAGCGGAATTTCGCTGGCGGTAAGCATGGCGCTGCTTGCAGGCTCCACCTTCGCGTGGTTTACCGACAGCGTGACAAACAAGGGCAACAAAATTGAGGCGGGAAGCCTTGCGGTCGGGCTCTGGCAGAAGACCGATACCCTGTCCGACGACCAGAAAGCGGAGGTTCCGGCGCTGCCGGCAGATGGCGATTACACCGACATTTCAGATTCTCAGACACCGGTGTTCGGGTATGACCTCTGGGAGCCGGGCTACTCTGACGGCGCTGTGCTTCAGGTAAGAAACAACGGCACGCTTGCGCTGAAATACGAGCTCGCGTTTACCGGATTTGACGTTAAAACCGGAGCCGAAAACGGCGGAGACGCGTCGCAGGACGGCAATATAGCCGAGGTAATTGATGTTTATCTGCTTGATGAATACAGAGCGCCGACAGCGGCGGATACTCCGTCCGGAACGCTTGCTGATTTTATGGCTGATCCGGCAATTGATTCGGGAGTGCTTGCTTCTGGCGTAAACAGTGGAGATATAAATATTGTTGTCAAGATGAGAGAAACCGCCGGCAACGAGTATCAAGGCGCGTCGGTCGAATTTGACATAGAACTTCGTGCGACACAGGCAGCGCAGGAGGAAGACGGTTTCGGCAATGCCGATTATGACGCATCTGCAAACGGCAATCCTGATTATCCTTCATGGGGAACGATTACGACCGGCAGGGTAACAGTACCGGTAGCGACTGAAGGGAATACCGTGATTAAGGACGCAGAGGGCGTTACCACATTTACAGTTCCTAAAGAAGCGATAGATGAAAACGCCGAAGAGCTTGTTCTTAATATCGTAGAGGAAGGTGCGGTACACGATGGCGTGCCGGTAGACGATGATCAGGCGGCGCAGACTTATGACATTTCAATTGAAGGACTTAAGGAAGATAATACCGCCGAAGTTACCGTTTCTTTCTTTATCGGAACCGGACTGACCGGCGTTGAGGTATACCATTACGGCAATAAGATAGATAACGCGGTCTATGACCCGGATACCGGAATAGTTACATTCACGTCAACCTCATTCAGCCCATACACTATTGTCAGTGACATTAAGGGACTTGTAAAAACAGAAGCAGAACTTATGGAAGCTGTTAAAAACAGCGGCACAATAGTATTAGGCGCTGATATTGTTTCGGAAGAGCTTCTTTCCATATCTGATGGCACGACCATAGTGCTTGATTTATACGGTCATAAGTATGAAAGCAAATACGACGGCTATGCCATAGAAAACAAAGGCACGCTAACAATTAACGACAGCAAGGGAAACGGGGTTGTCTGTCATACCGGCACAAAAGTCGAATCCAATTATTCACATGACGCCATAAGAAATTTCGGTGTTTTGACTATAAACGGAGGAACATTCGGTGACTGCGATAATGACAGAACCAACGCCAACCCTGATAACCGCGGAGCTTCCGTGCGCAATCAGAGCGGAGCTGTCTGCACTATAAACGGCGGTTATTTCACCTGCGGTGACAATTACTGGCAATGGGGCACCGGAACAGGATTTTCTTACGCTATTCGCAATATGGGTCAGATGACCATTAACGGCGGAACACTTTACGGAGCAATGAACGGCGGAATCGCCAGTGAAGAATCCGGCGAAATGACTATCAAAGGCGGCGAATTCAGCGTTACAGGAAAGACATCTTACTATGTATTGCTAACAGGCGGGCTGGGCGAAATACACATAGAAGGCGGAACTTTCATCAAAGAGAACGGAAACGGCGGTCTTCTCGGAGGCTTCGACGGTATGCCGTCATGGGACGCCTCCGATGCGCTTGAAGAAAACAGATTTTATATTACCGGAGGAACCTTTGTGCTGAACGGAGAATCGGTTGAATTTTGATATAAATATATCTACTTTTATAAAGCAAACTTAGGGAGGAGAAACAATGAAAAGCACTAAAAGAAGCCTTATCGCGAGCGGAATCTCACTTGCGGTAAGCGTCGCGCTGCTTGTGGGCTCCACCTTCGCGTGGTTTACCGACAGCGTGGTAAACAAGGGAAATAAAATTCAGGCGGGAAGCCTTGCGGTTGAGCTCTGGAACGGAAACACGGAAATAACCGACAGCAGCGGACCGGTATTCAATTATGATAAATGGGAGCCCGGATATTCTACCGGAGCTGATTTATGGGTAAGGAACGCGGGCACGCTCGCGCTTAAATACGAGCTGGAATTTCAGAATATCCAGACCTCGGGCGGCATCGAGAATGTTATTGACGTAACGGTAAACGGCGAAGCCGCAGGCACTCTTGCCGATTACATCGGCGGAAAGAATATAGCGGCCGGCGTTCTGAAAGCCGGAGAATCGGGAAAGCACAGCAATATTGTGCTTAAAATGCGGGAAGAGGCAGGCAATGAATATAAGGAAGCATATGCTGCTTTCGACATACTCCTGAAAGCGACACAGTATACCTTTGAGGCTGACGGCTTCGGCGATACGCTGTATGACGGTGAGGCGGCATATGATACCGGCGAATATTCGATTGCGCCGGTCACCGTAACAAAAAATGTTGTCAGCGGCGCCGATACGGTTTTAAAGGATCAGGGAGTCACCGTGACGGTTCCCGCCGATTCGACGGAAGAGGATACGGTCACGCTGATAATAGAAGATGTTGTCACGCCTGACTCAATTCAGGCGCCGTCCGGAAGTACAGTTGTGACCTATGAGATAAAACTCGTAAACGGCAGCGGCGAAGCCGTTTCCCTCTCGGAACCGGCGGGCATCTCGCTTTTTGTCGGCAAGGGACTCGCGAACGTGATCCTTTATCATAATTCACAGGTGGTAACCGGTGCCGTGTACGATATGGAAACCGGAATAATAACCTTTGAGACAGACAGCTTTTCGCCCTTCACCGTCGTGTATGACGGAAAGGCGGTGGCCTTTGTGAACGGAAACGCCTACGCGTCCTTTTCCGAGGCGCTGATCGCAGCCAACAACGGAGGAACGGTTGAGTTGCTGTCCGCTCCGGATACGGGTTATTCGTTCGGCTATACCGAAGCATGGGTCAACGAGGGCGTTTCTTCAAAAAATCCGAACAGCTACGGAAAGAATGTTTATGCCTATACGCTCAATAATGTCACCGTGACTTCCGCGGGCGGGGAAAGAGCGGTTATTAAAGGTATTGATATGCTTCCCGCCAAGGTCACGGAAACCGACCCGCAGGACAGCTCGCTTGACAGTTATTACACAAAGCTGTCGGTGGACGGGCTTGTGTTCAGAAACATAGACTTCACGGACGCGGTGAAAATCGGTTCTACAATAACGGGGCTCTCGGTTTTGAAGAATATTTCTTTTGAAAACTGCACTTTCGATATGACCGAATCGGACGAGACTTATAAAGACGCGCTGCTTATAAAGGCTCCGTCAGGCCTTCAGGACGGCGACGTCTATGTGTCCGACGGAATAACCGTTAAAAACTGCGAATTTTTGAACTGCCGCCGCAGCATAAGTCTTGACAAGGCCAAAAACACAAATATTTCCGGAAATAATTTCTCGGAATGCACTTACGGTCTTTACGGCTTCAACATTTTAGGCAATTTCGTTTTCAACGGAAACGTGCTTTCAAACGGAGAGGGCGCGATTCGGATAAATACCGTTTCAAACAATTACGCCGCACATGACTATTCGTCGGATATTACGGTCACCGGAAATATTATGACCGGAATGACCCAGAGAAACGGATATTTCTGCTACACCGCCTATGATAACGGA
>CALXAO010000132.1 GCA_944386295.1 uncultured Clostridia bacterium
TAACACATGCCAAGTACCTTTGCACCGAAAATCTAACATTAAAAACATTATAAATATAGTGTACAGACAAATAATAATTCACCAAACTAAAAATCTAATTTTATGCTGAATGTACAATTAAAAAAGAGGTGGACATTGATACAAAGCGTAGTCTTTGTCATGTTCCTGCTAAGCAGTACCTTAGCATTTGCACAAAACAGAGTAACCGGTAAAGTAACAGACAGAACCGGTATGCCGCTTCCAGGCGTAAACGTCCTTGAAAAAGGGACAACCAACGGAAGTATCACAGATGTGGATGGAAAATATGTCATTAATGTGAATAAGGGTAAAACACTAACATTTTCCTACATCGGTTTCACTACCCGCGAAGTGGTTGTCAACCAAAACGTCATAGACGTAGCCCTCCAAGAAGATCTTCAGGCTTTGGATGAAGTAGTAGTCATCGGCTACGGTAGCATGACTCGCAAAGATGTAACCAGTTCAATTACTACGGTAAAGGCTGAAGACATGAACATCGGTGTCATTACTACTCCGGCGCAGATGCTGCAAGGTAAAGTTCCAGGTTTGACTATTGCCAATACCAGTGATCCGAATGGATCTGCTTCAATCTCTCTGCGTGGTGCATCTTCACTGCGCACCGGCGAAGCTATGGAGCCCTATTATGTAATTGACGGTGTACCGGGCGTAAGCATTTCACTGGTATCTCCCGAGGACATTGAAAGTATCGACGTATTGCGAGACGCTTCCGCAACAGCTATCTACGGTTCAAAGGCTGCCAACGGTGTAATCATCATCACTACCAAAAAAGGCAATCAGGACGGCCGTACCAACGTAAGCTATAGTGGTTACGTAGCATGGGACAACACTATGAAAACGCTGGATATGATGAGCGCCAATGAACTGCTTGCTTATGCTGATGCCAACAATATTGACCTTTCGCCCTATTGTGATGTCAACAATCCCGCCAATACTAACTGGCAAGACGAAGTCCTCCGCACAGGTTTTAGCCACAACCACAATGTATCTATCAATGGTGGCAACAAGAAGACATCTTACAGTGCTTCTATCAACTTCATGGAGCGTGAAGGTGTAATAAAGGGCACTGATATGGACCGTCTGAATGCACGTTCTTACGTAAAGACTAAAGCTCTAAACGACCGTTTGGAACTCGCCCTCAACTTAAATGCCAGTGTTCGCAACAGTTCTACTGGTCCCACTGATGTACAAGGTCGTAGTGTGTTGGATGCCATGTACTACTACAGCCCCCTGGTCCCTGTAAAAAATGCCGACGGGACTTGGTATAGTGACTTACAGATCTCTCAGAACTACAACCCATTATCAATGGTCAATGAGGATCGTTATGACACAAAAGAAAAGCTTTTGCAAGGTACAGCACAAGCTACATTGCACATCATTGACGGTTTGGACTGGAACTTAAACCTGTCTTACCAAAATCAACAGTATATCTATAGCATCTATAATACGACACAAACTCAGCTGCCTTCAGTAGCTTCCAAGCATGGTCAAGCCGACCGTAGCACTGTAGAAAATATGCGTAAGCAAATGGAAACTTACATCAACTGGGATCACACTTTTGCTGATGCACACAAGGTTGGTGTCATGCTGGGTTATTCTTGGGAACAAGCCGACAACAACGACGGTTTCGGACTGAGAGTCTACAACTTCTACAATGATGACTTGGGATACTACAATATGGGAATGGCTAACAACATGGATATCAGCGATATCATTAGTAACACATTATCTACGTTACGTATGATTTCATTCTATGGTCGTGTCAACTATAGCTTCAACAGTAAATATCTATTGCAGGCAACCGTTCGCCGTGATGGTTCTTCTGCTTTCGGTGCCAACAATCGCTGGGCAACTTTCCCCTCTGTATCTGCTGCATGGCGCATCACTGAAGAAGAATTTATGAAAAACCAAAATATTTTTGATGACTTGAAACTACGTATCGGTTATGGTGTCAGCGGTAACTCCCTAGGATTCGATGCTTTCATATCCCGTCCGCTCTATGGTGCAACAGGATGGTTCACCTATGTAAATCCTGACGGTACAACTTCTGAATATCGTACGTTAGGTGCTACACGTAATGCTAATCCCGACCTGAAATGGGAAAGCACAAGTATGTTCAACATCGGTTTGGATTTCGGTTTCTTCAACAATCGTTTGACCGGTACCATCGAATATTACGACAAGCGTACTAGTGATTTGATTTATGACTATCCGGTTTCTACCAACCGTTATCCGTTTGGAACAATGACAGCCAATGTGGGTGATATCAGCAACAAAGGTATCGAAATTACCATCAATGCCATTCCAGTACAGACCCGTAACTTTACATGGAGCACCTCTGTTAACTTGTCTCACAACAAAAATGTAGTTAAAAAACTGACTAACGCCACTTATTCTGTGCCTTATATCGACATGGCCGATCCTGATGTTGGCGGTTTCTCAGGAACAAATGTTCAACGTATCATGGAGGGTTGCCCTATCGGACAGTTCTATACTTACGAATGGGCTGGTTACAATGAAAACGGCGTATCTGTCTTCAACGACTATGATGCTGATGGTAACCTGATAGGAACCACAGATGCACCGACAGATGAAGACCGTCGTAAGACAGGTTCTGCCCAACCGAAATTGACTTACGGATGGAACAACGACCTGACATGGAAAAACTGGACACTGACAGCCTTCTTCCAGGGAGTAGCAGGTAACAAGATTTATAATGCTACACGTAACTACTATAACAATGTAGGTCTGATCGCTGCTGGAAAAAATGCGTTAAGTGAAATTGCAACGGAACAAAAGTTCAACGACTCTAATGCACAACGTCCTTCTGACCGATATCTGGAGAACGGTTCTTATCTCCGTTTGTCAACATTGACTTTGGGTTACAACTTTGGTAAAATAGGCAACTGGATTAATAATCTGCGCCTTTACGCAACCTGCAATAACGTATTCACCATCACCAGCTACAAAGGTTTAGACCCCGAAGTGTATTTAGGCGGTTTGACCCCGGGTTTGGACTGGCGCAACACGACGTATCCACGTACACGTACATTTATGGTGGGTGTCAATGTAAATTTCTAACCCTTAACATAAGAGACATAAAGATATGAAAACAAGATATTTTATTTCTGCAGCCTTATTGGCGCTAACGACAGTCGGCTGTACCGACTTGGATGTAGACATTAAGTCACAATATACCGAGTATCCTGACTCTGAAATAGCATTGAGTGCACGCATCAACAACGCATATTATGCTTTCCGTGGAGCCCTTGGACGCCGTTACGATGAGCTCATTTCGTGCAACTCTGATGAATATACCGCAGTCAGCTTCGATGGTGATTATCTGAACGGACGTGATATGTCAAATATTTCTCTTCACATGGTTGATGCTGATGCCAGCAATAGCCAATTAGCCGTTTTTAACGACATACAGGCCGGTATTGTTAACTGCAACCAACTATTAATGGACTTAGGGGAAGAGGAAGAAAATGTATCAATCACCGCTCCTATCCGTGCTGCACGCGCTTTCTATACTTTTCTTCTGATGGATAACTGGGGTGATACACCTATCATTGACTATAAAGTGCTTGACAACAGTAATGCTGCTATTGACCGTTCGCCCCGTGCTGATGTAGCTCGTTGGATTGAATCTGAATTACTGGCTGTTCGTGACAATTGTCCAAGTGATGTTTCTGAAGACACTTACGGTACTCCTACTTGCTGGATGGTTGATGCTTTGTTAGCAAAACTCTATATTAACTGGAATGTTTATACCAAAGATGTTACCAGTGCAAGCTGGGACGCCAATGCAGCAAATGAAAAGCTGACTGATTGTATTGCCGCTTGTGACCGAATTATCGAATCCGGGAAATTTGATTTGAGCGACGACTACAAGGATAAATTCATGTATACCAACGGCTCACAAATCAAGGACTTTATCTATGCTATGCCTTACGATGCCGTTACGGCACAAGGTATGACTTACGCACGTTTCCGTACTTGGCGCAAAGGTCAGAACAGCAATGGTTTCTACAGTATTGAAATGACAAACTCTGTGGGTGGTAATATGACTTTGACTCCTGAGTTCGTTGAACTGTTCTGCTTGCCGGGTGACCGTCGTAACGACGTAATTGCCGGTAGTACAGGTGAAAATATTGGTATGGCTACCTTTGATGTTTATCAGTATGACAATACGACAGGAATGCCCACCACTGTCCGCAACACTTATGATGGGAAAGATATAACTTTCACCAAGTCTATTACATTAAAAAATGACCCTACAGCCAATCCTCCTGTCGTTCCTAATGCAGATTTAAACTGTGGCGGCGACATAAATGGTTGGACACAAGGTTATCGCTCTATCAAATTCTTCCCCGACATCAATGATTACAACGTGTATAGCCGTAACCAAGATAACGATGTACCTATCTTCCGTTATGCAGATGTTATCCTGATGAAATGTGAGGCTATTACTCGTGGTGGTTCAGCTACATTAGGCGACACTCCAATGAGCTTGTTCAACGAGATTCGTGCATATGTCAACGCTCCACTTATTGAAAGCAATCCCTCATTGCAAGACATCTTAGACGAGCGTGGTCGCGAATTCCTCGACGAGCACTGGCGCCGTAACGACTTGATTCGTTTTGGAGACTTCGAACGCGACTGGGGCTTTAAAAATGATTTCAACCCTAATGCTTCAAATCCCCAATATCGCTTGTTGCCATTGGCTCGCGACGTATTAAACGCCAACACCAACTGGGAACAGAATCCGGGTTATTGATAACAGATATCCATTTTTAAGGTAAAAGCAAGCGATTGTTTTATTTAGAGTTTTAAAAATGGGGCCTTGTATTGCATCCGCAGTAATGCCATTCTGCGGATGTCAATGCAAGGCTTTTATCTTTTTACTATCTTTGCCATAGTATTACATACAACAGACATAACTATTATCTGATATGAAAAGAAATATTTTAAAAACACTTCTTTTAGGATGCTGTATCAGCTTGAATCTACCGATTCAAGGAATGGAAAGTAAAAACTATGAGAAGGAATTCCCCTTATCTCGCTATGTAGACCCACGCATCGGCTCCGAAGGACTGGGACGCGTATTCATCGGACCATCATGTCCCTTCGGCATGGTAAAACCATCGCCCGACTGCACTCCTTCACCCAACAGTGGATGGCTACCCATGCCAGTACGAGTGGATGGTTTTGCTCAAGTACACGTCAGTGGAACAGGAGGTGGCCCTAAGTACGGCAACATTTTGGTCTCCCCCTTCTGCGGCGCACTGGACCATACGCAGCACATAGACTACCGCGAATACGAAAATATACGATTAGGATACTATGATACCCGCTTTAAGCAAAGCGGTATCCGCACGGAGATAACCACAGCTGAACGGGCCTCGTTCTACCGCTTCACTTATCCGCAAACAGACAAGTCACTGGCTATTGATGCCGGTTTCTTTCTGGGAGAAAGCCCTATACCCGATGCACGCGAAGCACAACAGTTCGTTGGTTCGGAAATACAAATTCTCTCCGATCACGAAGTATGCGGCTACACACGCATCCGTGGAGGCTGGAACAACGGCCGGGCATACACCGTCTACTTCTATGCCGAAACAGACCAGTCCTTCAGCGAAACAGCCACATGGAAAGGCGACAGCATCACTGCCGACCGTTCCCAATATGACTCCCACCAGAAGACCGGAGCCCTGCTCCGCTTCCGCGAAGGCAGCAACACACTGCAACTTAAGGTGGGCATCTCTTTCCTGAGCTGTCTGCGAGCCAAGGCCAACGCCCACAACGAAATTCCACACTGGTCATTCGAGAAAGTACACAACGAATTGTTAGGAAAATGGGAAGCTCTCTTCTCTAAAATTGAAATTGACGAAAAAGCCCCCGAAGCCCACAAACGAATGTTCTACACCGGCCTGTACCACACCATGCTGATGCCCGTAGACCGCACAGGCGAAAACCCGCTATGGAGTGATCCAGAGCCCTATTATGACGACTTCTATGCTATCTGGGACACCTACCGTACTTCATCGCCGCTTATCACACTTATAGACCCCAAACGTGAAGTAGACATCGTACGCTCACTGATAAACATATACAAACGAGACGGTTATATGCCCGACGCTCGCAGCGGCAACTGTAACGGACGGACGCAAGGCGGCTCGAACGCGGAGATTGTCATTGCCGACGCCTTCGTGAAGGGACTGAAAGGCATTGACTATGAACTGGCACTACAAGCTATGCTGAAAGATGCCACCGTAGATCCGGGTAGTAACCACGAAGCCGAAGGACGTGGCGGCCTACGCGAATATCTGGAACTGGGTTACGTACCCTGGGGCATCGACCGCGCAGGCAACCGAACCGTGGAATACAGCTACTGCGACTATGCTATCGCCCTCGTAGCAAAAGGGCTGGGTAAAGAAGAACTTTACCAACACTATCTGAAACAGAGCGGCAATTGGAAGAATCTGTGGCGCGACGACTACCGTCATAGTGGGGCACAGGGCTTCATCATGCCACGCGACGCGCAAGGCCAGTGGCTGGACAGTCTGCCCTATGGCCACAGTCGTGTGATGCAGCCGAAATACGTCTATACTCCCATGACCTTCGAAGGTCCTTGGTACACCCCTTGGTGGAGCATGTTCTTCTACGAAGCCTCTTCCTGGGAATACTCGCTGAGCATTCCGCACGACGTACCGGGGCTGATTGAGAAATGCGGCGGACCGCAGGCTTTCGAACAACGGCTGGACACGTTCTTCATACGCAACTACTATAACGTGAACAATGAACCCTCGTTCCTGACTCCTTGCCTCTACCACTGGCTGAGCAAACCATGGAAGAGCAGCGACCGCATCCACACGATCCTGGCCGAAAGCTACAACGACGGCCCCGTAGGCCTGCCGGGCAACGACGACTCGGGCGCCATGTCCTCGTGGCTGGCATTCCACATGATGGGCCTTTATCCTAATGCGGGACAGGATTATTACCTAATCAACACCCCACTACTGCACACCACCACCTTACATCTAGAGGGAGGACACGATTTTCGCATCGTAGCCGAAGGCCTATCGGAGAAGAACCGCTACATCCAAAGCGTGACACTGAACGGACAGGACTACCCATACTCCACCCTACGCCATAAGGACCTGACGAAGGGCGGCACGCTGGTACTGAAAATGGGAAAGAAGCCCTCGGAATGGGGAAAGGAAATGTTTAAACCCGAAAACTAAAATCAGACAAGAGATATGAAACAGAAAATAGTAATGATTTTGCTCCTGCTGGGCTTTGCCATCGGAGGAGCCGCACAGAACGCCCTGCCCGACACCTTGCTCTTTGTCTTCAAGCTGCACGGACAGACACGCAAATATGAGATGACCTTTACGCCCAAGAATGATGCCCTCGTCCTGAACTGGCGCATCCTGCGCAACCTGAAGTGGCAGAAAGGCTCGTACGCCCTGACGCCACAGGCCGTGGAAAAAGGCACCGTCCTTAGTTTCCTGATGCCAGAAGACGGCAGGCACGTCACTCTGCCCGAGCATGAGACCGCCTACATTCTTTCGCAGCAAGCCTACCGCAGCCTCAAGGCACAGCAGCGCTTCGATTACAACCATACGGAATACATATTGCTGGACAGCGACGAGCGTGTTGCAGACTTTGCCCTCCTGCACGTGCGCGATACACTGGAGGGCGGTGAGATGTGGATTCTGGACAACCCTGCCCTCCCCCTTGTATGGAGCATGCAAAACAATCCACTGGAAATAAACTGGCGGGTGGAAATCAATAAATAAATCTTGGGCACGGATTGTACGGATTCTCACAGATGTCTTTTATTCTGTGATTCCCGTACAATCCGTGCCTAAAAATATCAGTCAACGTTGTCCAGCAATCCTATAAAGTAACGGCGTAATTCATTCCAATTATAATAAGGTCCTTCAACAGCAACAAGAGGCAGGTGCACTTCATGTTCATTATGGAGCAGCTTCACAAGCACATCGCCTGCTGCATTGCGAAAGAAAATAAGTTGCAGGTTAGCTGCCATCGGTGAAACACGATAGTCCTGCCAAGCCAAGTGGAACTTCTCAATATCTGCTTCACGGCCGTTGCATCCCTCTACACCCATCAAGGCAAGTAAACGAATAAGGTGAGTATCATGCCCAAAGCGAAGGTCTGAGCAAGGTTTCCCGATAGCAATGGCCTTGTCGGCACTATCCACAATATTACGTAACAAAGCTGTAGCCTGGCGAGGCATCAGCCCTCCATTGAGTGGAGCGGCGGCATTGCACACGTACATGCGGGCGTTTACCACTTTCCACAAGGCCATTAGCTCGTCGTAAGTAAAAAGGTCAAAGAAAGCGACACCCTTCAAATGGTCGCAGTTCTGCATGTCGATGGCAATCCAATAAATATCTTCCATCAGCTTCCGTTCCTGCTCATAGAACATGCGAACGGACGGATTGACTAAAGCTTTCACAAAACGTTCCGGTTGTATCTGCTCTCGTTCAAAGCGGCGGAAGTCGGCACGCCACGCCGCCGTATCGGAACAGAAAGCCTCGGCCTCGGACGATGTATGGGCGATGTAATCCATGTAGCACTGATAAGCCCTGCGACTGACACACAAGCGGGGATTCTGCTCCTTCAAGGCCTCGGTGAAATAGCTCATACTCATAGCGCAACGCAACGACGTGGACGAGCGGGCATCGACCACTGCACTGTCGGCAAATACCGACGGAAATGATGTAAACATACGGTAAGCAATATCGTGATGCTGACGTTCGCCTAACGGCGTAATATTGCCGCTACGTCCACGAGCATCTTCCCACACGCGATGCAAACGGCCACGTACATCTTCGCCCAACGTCGTAAGTGCATGCACGGTAGCCAGTGAATCGAACACATCGACCACACGCTTGTAATGCACATCATCGGTACGCCAACGGGAACCATGTCGCCCGTAGTGCGAGATGTAAAATGCCT
>CALXAO010000133.1 GCA_944386295.1 uncultured Clostridia bacterium
TTTCCTCGTGGCGGGTACGCTCATAGTTGATGACAAACAAAGCCAGACGGCCTTTGTAGAACAAATACTCCTCGCCCGACGGACTGAACTGCGTATAGAAATCGGGATTCATGTTCCTCATCAGTTCGTGGATGTCGTCCCCCACAAAGCCGTTCCGGTCCTGGATGTCGTCCATCTCCGAAGCCACGTCGTAGTAGGCTATGGACTTGGTGCGGGCCTGATAGACATCGCTGGCCTTGTCGCGCTTGCGGGCTTTCACCTCCACCTCGTCCAGGTGATGTATCTTCTCGTCGATGCCCAGGCGGCGCAACGAGTCTTCGTAGGCCCGAAGGAACAGGTTGTAGTCTTCTTCCACTTGAACCGTATCGGCCGGCTCGTCGGCCGACGCCCCGACTTTCTGTTCCCCGCCGGGTACCCGTACCTGCATCTCGGCCAGCGGATACATGCGGGGCGCGGGAGCAAATACACGGTCCAGCACAATACGGTGGTCCTTCTTCTTACCCTCCTTCGTCACGGCCAGTATCAGGTTCCACTTCCCCTCTATCTGCGAGACGAAGGAGAAACGCCCCAGGCTGTCGGTGGTAAAAAGGCCGAAAGACTGCTGTCTGCCCGCCTCCGGGTCTTCGCCGGGACTACTTAGGAAGGAAGACACTTCCACCCCGGCACGCGGTTTGCTGCGCACCATCGACACCACCGTGCCGTGCAGCTCGATGCCCTGTTCGGGCAGGTACTTCAGGTCGAAGGGGCGTACACCAGCCATGCTCTCCCAGTCGTACCGCCTCCAACCCTGCACCATCAGCAGTTCGTCCAGCGCACGGCGGTGCGCCAGATCGCCGGATTCGAAATACCAGGCGGGACGGTGGACGTACCCTTTGATGTCCGACATCAGCAGCAGGTCGGTCAGCAGGCTGTGGCGGTTCTCCACCTCCTGCCAGCCGTCGCGCACGGAAACCGAGAGAGGCGCCTGCACGGGCGACCTTCCGCATCCCGGACTTCAACGTCCAGACGGATGGAGTCGTAGGGCTGATAGGCAGCCTTGTCCGAACGGACCGCCACCGACAGGGTGTCGGGCTGCCCGGCAAAAATCAGACGGTCGGCCACCAGCCGGCCGGAAGGGGCGAACCACACGACCTGCGCCACGCCTACGGGCAGGTCCCGCTTGTCCAGCCCGAAGCGGACGGGACGGCTGCGGGTGACCGTCAGCATACTGAAGTGGTAGAGCTGCCCTCCGCCGATGACCGCCATCCCCAGCACACTGCCCGGCGTACGGGCGTTCTTCTGTACCGTCACCAGCAGGCTGTCCGGCGAGCTGAGGTTGTCCACCGAGCAGGCAAAGCCCTGCTCCCTGGCTTCCGGCAGGTCGAAACGGTATCGCTTTTCATTCCAGATGACTTCGGCCCGCCCTTCTTCCTCGCCGGCCGTATAGGTAAAGCAGCCTTTCCCTTCGTGGCCCGTGGCAAAGGTGAGGCATCCGTCGCCTCGAAGGCCACACGCACCGGCACGTCCTTCACCAGATAGCCGCCTTCGGGATAGAAGCGGAGGTTCAGTTTCTTCTCCTTCCGCGGCCGCTTGCGTTCCTGCGGATACTTGCCTGCCCTTGGGCTGATTTCCTTTTCCACATAGTTGCCCGGCACCGCCGGCTTGTCGAAGACGGGGATGATGCGCGAGAAGACCGAAGCCTCATCGAAGTTCAACATGTATTTGGTATAGGCCCGCACCTCGTAGAAGCCGGAATAGAACGGCAATTGCGTCAGGGCGAAGTGGCCGTGGCAACGGCCGTTCCTGACAGGAAGAATCTGCTTGGATACAATCTCGCCTCCAGGGTTGAGCAGTTCCACATACAGCGTCTTGCTCCACCCCGTGGGACGGTTCAGTCCGGAGGCCACCACGTAGCACTGGAACCAGATGTCGTCGCCCTGATAATAGCTGGTATTGTCGAGGTGCAGGGCCACCTTTTCCTGTGGCAGTGCCTTGCCGAACTGCTCTACACGGTGGGCCAGCGCCGTCAGCGGCCCGGCTATGCTGTCCGGAATCTGTGCCGACGCTGCCAGAGGGAAGAACACCCACAGCAGAAGTCCCATTATCCCATACCTGTTCATCGTACAGCCTCCTTTACCTGGCCGCTTCCTGCAACTGTTCTTTCAACTTGTCCCATTGCTCGGGCGAGGCGGCCGTGCTGAAACGGATGTTCCCCTGCTTGTCGAAGATGACGCAGCGCGGAATACTCAGGGCACCCTTATGGCCGAAGGTATCATAGATTTCCCGATGGAAGGCCTCCTGCCCACGGACGTGTTCGCCTTTCAGGTTGTAGTGCGCGGCCATCTTCCGCCACTTTTCATCGTCCTCTGGACGGTCGATGGAGAGGTAGAGCAGCACTACATCATTGGCCGCGGCATACTCCTGCAACGGACCGACGTAGGCAAACGACGCACGGCAGGGACCACACCACGTGGCCCAGATGTCCATGAAGATGACTTTCCCTTTATAACGGTCGATCACGTCCTTAAT
>CALXAO010000134.1 GCA_944386295.1 uncultured Clostridia bacterium
TTTTATACTTCTTGATAAACACTCTTAATGCATGTAACAAGAAGTACGGGAAATCGATTATACTCTCAAATCTAACCCTATCAACATCATCGTTTTTACCTTCGTTTTCCTCAATACAAAATTCAATTTTCGAAATATCAGATATGCTATAAGAGGAATGTGCGCCAAACTTTTTGTCTGTGCTTATTCTTTTTATGTCTGGCATCTGATTCCAATCATAGTCAAAAAGGGCTTTTCTTGTTGGAACGTCAAAGTGCATCTGAACATAACCGGTCATATCACTTACAGCATTCCAAATAAGCGCAAATAGCTCTCGTTCATCTTCATTGGCAAGGAAACTCATAAGGGTTGCTTTCAAAATATCATGCTGCTCGAGTTGCTCACCGCGAGTATTCATTATTTCAAAGTATCTATTTAGATCCGTTCTCTCGGGGACCTGAATCCTATATAATTTAACGCGATGGAGATTTTCAATTATTTTTTCCTTACAAACATCGGGAGACAGCAGCTTCCGTTCAATAATATGGATACCCTCAAGAAGAGTCCCTTCAAGTTTTTCCTCATCAAGTAGTGAAACTTTTTGAGAATCAACCACTTCCTTAATATTCTTCAATGTGTAGTTTGATTTTTCTCGACAAGCAAAAGACAAAGCGTTTTCTGTTTCTATTCCTAAAGAATTCAAAAGCAAATAAAGCGCCGTGAGTCGTTGCTGACCATCAATTACCTCATAATAATCTTTTTGATTTGCGACAATCAACGAGCCTAAATAATAGTTTTCGTTACCATCATCAATATCCAAAATGTCATCGATGAGTTGTACTATTTCCTTTTCGCTCCAAGCGAATGCTCTTTGGTATAAAGGAATAACATATTTATCTTCCTTGTTCTGGGCAAAAATGCTAATACTGTTTCCATCCAGAATATTCATCTCCACCACATTATTGTCCATTTGCGTTCGCCTCCTTTATTCCATTCAAAACAAGTAATTGTTCGTACAGAGGCTCCCATTTGCCAACCTGAGCATGACCAGAACTACGAATAACCTTAATTTGTAGATTTGATATTTCTGTATGAACTCGCGCATTACATATAATAGAAAAAACAGGGATCACATTTGAATAACGATCAACGTAGTCTCCTACAGCATACTTATTCACGCTATCATAACCGAGATTCTCAAGATCAACTCGAAGCATTAAAGCCCAGGAAAATAGTTTCTTTAGTGCCTGTTCATCAAAGTTGTGGAACTTATCGTAATAGCACATGGCTGCACAGTAAAACAGGTTCTTGGCATAATTAAAGCCAGCAGAGTCATACGAATTGAGAATTGCGCTTATTGTTTCAAAATGCTCATTACTCGCAATTTCTTTCTTAACATCACTGAGCAGTTCAAGATAATGCTCAACCATTTCAAAAAAATCTCCACCTTCGATAATTGGCTCAGTTAATTGAAAATATGGCATAGCTTTCTTGGCACGTTTAGCATAAGTGTAATTAGAGTTTTCCGGGATTCCCTTGTATGTATCGATTTCTTTTGCCGTAAATGAACTGGTTTTTTCTCGTCGAGACCAGTTCCAAATAGGGAAAAGATAGAGATCAAATAGTTCACGAATTGCTTTTGTGTTTACTGCTTCCCATTTTGTCACAGCGTGCTGCATTTCATACGGTTCTTCACGCATCGCACGAAGATGATAAGCTTTCAGCAGATCATGCGGATCAAGTGCCTTACCCCTTGTGTTTTGAGAATCGAAAAGCTGGAATGCCTCATGAATCTTATCTACGGTAATCACCACTGCTTCAAGGACACTTGCAAAAGCGTCAAGTGTCTTATTGCAATAATCCTTTCCTTTCAAAGAAAACCAATCCTTAACAAACACTGCGTTACTATGTATATTTTTCTGCGATTCCTTATCATCAAACTTTCGCTGGAGAAGATCACACGAAAAAGTTGGCTCTAAATAACTACGAAGAAGGAGTAATGAAATAATTCTTTGTTGCCCATCAACAATATTCAAAATGCCGTCTTCTTCATGAAGAATCACAGTTCCAATGCGATATTTGAAATTGGGGAATCGTACAGAATCCGCTATGGCTATATTAATGTCTTCAAGAAGATCAGACATATTCTTGTTTGTCCATTTGTATGGCCGCTGATAATTGGGTATAGCCAATTTTTTATTTAACAGCGCCTCAATGCTTAATATTTCTACCATAGCTTTTCCATCCTTAACTTTTAGTCTGTTAAACCTATAAATGCAGTCCTAACCATTTGACTATATTGTTCTTTAACATCTTGCGGTGATTTTATGGACACCTTTCCACCAAAGCCAAAAATCCAGCTAAAAAACACGTTCCCCACAGCGACTTCAGTTATCACTCTGAAAGACTTCATATCATTAGCAAGGACATTCACATCTTTCCCAAATTTGTCGATAATGGCATCCATCATTTCATTATCACAAATCAATTCAACCTCTTTACGGTTTCCGTTATACATTCGGAACATTGAATTAAGGTAAGTATTAAGATTAAAGTCATCAGGCGGTAATACAGCATCATCCTCGAGCACCTTGGGTTGTCTTACTATACGATCAACTCGAAAAATTCCAATTCCCTCATGCTTATCTGAATAGCCGACAGCATAGTAATAGTCGCCGTTCCATATCAACTTATACGGGCTAAAAACATAAGTGAATCCATCATACTTCAGTTTTTTCTGTTTCCTGACGTTGTATGTGAAGTATTGAAACGAAACCTTTTTTCCTGTGTTTATAGCTTCGTTTAAGGCGTCGATGATGTAATATACCTTCTCGTTTTCAGACTTGATTCTGTTTTCTACATCAATGTGCCGCGTCAGTGAAAGAGCAGCATAATTGCTGGTCAATGAACATAGTTTACTGACCAGCGCATCGCTTTTTTCCTTTGTAATGAACTTAGCGGATTCTGTTGCATCGATTAAGGCTTTCAATTCCGGAAGATCAAAAGTCCGCCCCAAAAGATAGTATCGGTTTTGTGTCGAGGGCTCTACCATAATATCCATTCCAAATTCTTGCAAAGCTCTTATGTCATCGCCAACTGTTCCTCTGGATGTGGATATTCCGTATTCTTTTTCAAGCGTATCCATTATCTGCGCTATTGTCAGATAATGCTCTTCGTCTGTATTTTCGTATAGCATCCTTGCTATATAAAACGGACGTAATTTTGCTTTAATATCCATAAGAGTATCGCTCCTATTTCTCAATAATACTGTTCAACGTATCCGTAAGCCTTATCGAAGACCTCACGATCCTTGATTTTGTATTTAACAGAAACAACGCTTCTCAACGCCTTCTTGACTTCTTTACGTCCTGCAACAGTATCCTGCCATCCGTCGAAGCGAACAATCCGAACTATATCGTCAATATCGGTTACGATGCGCTCAACAATCACAGGCGTATTGGCATTTTTGATGCTGTTGAAGAGTTCAGTCAGTGCTGCTTTGCCTCGATCAATTTCAGCAACGGGAACAACCTCGCGTTCAGCCTGGGCTGCATCATGCGCCAATTCAAGCAGATGCTTTAAGAACTCAATACTGGTAATAAGCCCTTGTTCATGTTTTTCACGAAGCTCTTCGAGCCTTTCACCCAGCTTGATAAAGCGCGGATCGTCGGTATGTTCAATGATACGAGCGACCAGATCAATTTCAATCTTTTTTGCTTTCTTCTGAGCGCCTTCCTTACCTTCAATGAAGTCTTCAATCAGATCCGCATCCAACTCAAGAATGTCAGCTTCTGTTGCTTCTTTTACTCCGGCAACATCAATATTCTCATGAACAAGTTCAAGTGTCTTTGCACCAACAGAAGCCCAAATCAGCGGTCCACGTGTATCAACCGGTTTGATGGATTCGTAAACCTTTGAAAGCCATTTATAATCAAAGCGATAGTCATCCAGGAAGGGATCGGGCGACAGAGCATTATACGCTCTATTTACAACACGATAGTCTGCACCAAAGGCATCTTTTTCCTTGTTTGTCGGCAAGCATTCCTGGGCTGCCATCAATCCTTCCCAGCCTTCAACAGTACGATCTACGCCAATGAAATACTCCAGACACTTATGAATAAGGCCGGGGAACTTGTGTTTCACTTCTTCAATATTGGTAATTACCTTTTCGATGCTCTTTTCATCGAAATCAAGAGCCTTGGCCACGTCATCAAAGATTCCAATATAGTCCACGATAAGTCCATTTGTCTTGTCTTGCTCATAGACACGGTTTGTACGGCAAATAGCCTGCAAAAGCGTATGATCTTTCATAGGCTTATCCAAATACATAACCTGCAGAATCGGAGCATCGAAACCCGTCAGAAGCTTAGATGTAACAATAACGATCTTTAACGGGTGACGCGGGTCTCTGAAATTATCCAGAACTTTGGCTTCTTCATCACGATCTCTGCGCCACTCTTTATAACGATCCTCTTTATCGTTGTTTGTATCCATGACAATGGTGGTCGCATACTCGCCGAGGTATTTGTCCAATTCCTTTTTATAGAGCAGGCAACATTCACGGTCATAGCAAACGACCTGTCCCTTGAAGCCATTAGGATCAATCTTTGTGAGGAAATGGTTTGCGATATGCTCGCACACTTTAGCGATTCGTTCCGGAGACTTCATAATTGCTTCCATACGAACACGCTTTGCAACATCCGATTTTTCCTCTGCCGTTAACCCGGCCTCACGAGCGAGACGGTCAAATTCCTCATTAACAACATCCTGGTTTACATGGAGCTCAACGGGAACCGGCTCAAAGTTGAGTGGAAGCGTTGCACCGTCACGAATGGAATCCGCGAAAGAATATCTGCTCAAATATCCTGATTTATCATCCAGTGAACCAAATGTACGGAACGTATTCTTATCAAGCTTGTTGATAGGAGTACCGGTAAGACCGAAGAAGAAAGCGTTAGGCAATGCCTTTCTCATCTTTTCGCCCAGATTGCCTTCCTGAGTACGATGCGCTTCATCAACCATGAGAATAATGTTGTCCCTGGCATTCAGTTCGCCTTCAACCTCGCCAAACTTGAAGATTGTTGTAATCAGAATCTTTCGCATATCAGCCTTGAAGAAGGCAATAAGTTCTTCTTTACTGGACGCCTTAGCAAGATTAGGAATATCGGAAGCATTAAATGTAGCTGTAATCTGGGTTTCCAGATCAATACGGTCATCAACGATAACGACGGTCGGAGCCTTCAATTCCGGCATCATACGCAATTTCTGCGCAGCAAATACCATAAGCAGTGACTTACCGGAGCCCTGGAAATGCCAAATAAGTCCCTGCTTCGTTTTTCCTTCAAGCACTCGCTGAACGATAGCATTTGCACCTTCAAACTGCTGATAACGGCAAATAACTTTATACTTTCTATGTTTCTTGTCTGTTGCAAACAAGGTAAAGAACCTGAAAATATCCATAATAATCTCAGGTTTAATCATATCTGTGATGGCCTCTTGCACATGAACCAATGTGCCTTCAGCCTTGTGAGTTTCCGTATGCCAAGGTCCCCAAACAGTAAGGGGCGCATTGACAGAGCTATATCTATAGCATTTTCCTTCGGATGCAAAGTTGAAGACGTTCGTCACAAACATCTGAGGAATACTCTTTTCGTAAGCGAGAATATCTCCGGCACCATCCATCCACGAAATTGCTTCTCTTACGGGAGTTTTCAACTCTCCGATTGCAATCGGGAATCCGTTTATCAAAAGCACAATGTCAAGCCGCTTTCCACCTTCGGCTTTCGGATATACCCACTGATTCGTTACAACATATTCGTTCAGCGCAAGCCTCTCTTTGGTCATTGTTCCAAAGAAGTCAATGGACACTGCACGACCGTTTTCACCAAACGGGAAGGAGTTGTTTTCAAAGACAAGCTTCTTAAATTCTTCGTTGGCAGCAATCAGATTGTTTGCCTGAGCAGAAAGAATAAGTGTGCGTAACTTGTAAATGACCTCATCTGCGCGAGACGGATCTTCTGCAATTACGGGATTCAACCGGATAAGTGCATCTTTTACCATTGGCTCAACAAGGACATCGGAATACATTCTCGGCAGTTGGTCTGCCGGAACATACTTCCAACCATTGTTGCCTATGGTTTCACACACCATTTTTTCAAAATCAGCTTCCGTAAACATATTGAAACCTCCTGATTTTTCTCACTGTATATTCGATCAATAATTTTGATTTATCGCTCTGTTCAACAAATGTTGCAAATCGTTCCTGCACGTGGATTGGGGGCTTTGGAATTGGCATTTCCTTAATAACAGTCTGAGATATATTAGGTTGTGCCGCCCCTGCACATT
>CALXAO010000135.1 GCA_944386295.1 uncultured Clostridia bacterium
CTGAAGTTAAGGGTGATGACCCTGCTGATGTGAGGGAAGTTGATTGGAGAATGCAGAGAGCAAGAACCATCAATCTTCCCGAGCAAGTTGCTAAAGCTCGTATCGCACAGACAGAGTTTGAGCGTCGGAAAGATGCTGCATTCACTTATCTGTATGAGCATGCCCCGGAGAGAAAATATGATCATGGTTCTGTGGGCTTCATGTGTCATGGCATCGTGGAATCCTACTTCTATGATCTTGCATTCGAAGACTGGAAGTGGTGGAACTCTCCCAAGAGATATCAAGTTCAGCATGGCATCAACCAGACTGAATTCATGAGGAATATCTTGGAGAGAGGAAGAGGATTCGGAACTCCTGCAGCCCATTCAAGATTGGCAGCAGAGAACGAGATGTTCTATATCGGCAAAGATCTTGTCAATGATGAGATGGATGCCAGAGGATATCTCAGAGGTTCCTATGGCAAGGGCCCAGATGGAAAGCCGTTAGATGATATGGTCATGCCGTTGTATGGCTATATCACAATAGCAGATCCCAAAGACCCGACCAGATCGATCCCATTCCCACGACGATATCTGAAAGATCTTCATGAAGGCTATCTGAGATTTGCTGCTGCATCAGGTTCCAAAGCAAAGAAGCCATTCCATGTCATGGACTATCAAGAGTTTGAAACTGCTTGTGGTGTCCGAGTCATGGAAGATGAGGATTGGTTAGCAGACTATGGCACATTTGAACCAGCAAGGAAGTATATCGATATTGCAGAGCGTGGCGTTCGGATGAAGAAGGGAACCTATGAGGATCTGAATCGACCACCTCATGCAGACCAGCAAGATGAAGACCAAGCGGACTTTGATGACCCAACTGCTGATATCCCGATGGATGAGTTGCTAAGACAAGTCCAAGAGGATGACGATTCCTAGCTAGGATAATATATTATCTTAGTGTAGGAGTGATGCTTATGGCCATGCATAGTGGCCCCTATGTAAGCGAGGAATTTATCGTAGAGAATGTGTTGAAAGTGAAACAGCCTACTAGAAAGCAAATCCTATTTGATTCTATAACTATGGCAGCACCGTGGACTAGTTACGTGGCTCCCAGTGATGTGGAGCAGTTGTACTGGATTGCCACAGCGAGAAGTTTGGCTGGCAATTCAGACAAGCGCCGTAAATTGATTAAGGAAGTTATGGAGGCAAGGGGGTTCAAACGGTTCTCTGGTGGTACGAATCGTGAAGTATTCCGACACTATGAGGACCCCTCCATTGTCGCCAAGGTTGCTTTAGACCGTACTGGTCTCACGAATAATATAGATGAATACCGAGTTCAAGACGAGTTATTTCCTCGGTGTACCAAATGTCATGCAGTTAGTCCGAATGGGGTATTGGGGTTCTTCGAAAGAGTAACCCCAATCCTCACTCGAGAAGAGTACAATGCATATCTGCCTATGATATATCTCCTGATGATGGATGTCTTAGGAGAGTTTGTCATGGATGATGTGGGTACTGAGTATTTCAAGAATATCGGTGTCCGCAGTGGATATGGAGTTGTCATTCTCGATTATCCCAACTTCTATCGATTAGATGGAAATAAACTAATCTGTAGGAGTATGAATGCAGCAGGCCAGATGTGTGGTGGAGAAATCGATTATGATATGGGACTGAACCATCTCTATTGTAACCGATGTGGAAAGATCTATTACGCATCTGACCTGAAAGAGCATATCAAAAACGAACTGGTAACCGTGCAATATAAAAGAGGAGGTATGAAACCTATGGGTGCCAAGTTAGTGAAAAATGGGAAGGTCGTCGCTGGTGGTTCTCTTACTAGCGATACGATCGTAAGACCTCCCGAGAAGAAATCCGAGTATCAGCTGCCTACCAACTTCCATGCCAATCTGAAAGTTGGCGGTAAGTCTGTGGCTGGTACTGACGTGGAGAACCGTGATCAGATCCACGTAGTTGCACAGTCCTCTCAGATCGTCTCCTTCCCCGATGTAACCGAGGAAGAGGATGAGCCTGTGGTATCCACCAAAGTCGAACAGGAGATCAAGGATGTCATCCGAGAAACTGTTCGTGCTGAGGAGGAAGCCAGACGGGAAGCTGAGATGGAGATCAAGGAAACCTTTACCCCGCAGGTAAGAGAGCCTGAGACTGTCACGGAAGTGGTTATGACCAATCCTCCTATTGAGGTGGAGCGGCCTGTTGTCACCCCGAAAGAGGAAGTAGTTGAATATCCAGAGACTCCTGTGGTACAGACTGCTCCTCCCAGACAGCCTGTGGTTCATGATGAGGATTATCCTCCCAATCCTTGGGGTGGAAACGTTGATACTCCTTCTCGTACCGGCAAGACCACTGTGGTTCCTGCTGATGCGAATCAAGAAGAGGAGATCAATGTAACCTCTCGTACCAAAAACAACTATGAAGCGTTTGGTGGCTTCATGGGAGGTAATTGATTATGGTTGAGCAAAGAAATTTGGTTCTGGCATATGACCCGAATCAGATGTATCCGCTTCTGGCACAGGGGTACCGAGTACTCCTGTGCACAGAAGATCCTATTCCGCCGGAGGTAGATAGCCATCCCGATTCTCTCAGGATGAGTATTCTGCTTCCCCCATATGAAGTTGTCAGCTACGAGATCAATGGTGATGTGAATACGATGGCTGCTGCCTATCAGCAGTATCTGGCGACCAATCCATCTGTCATCACCATCATTGATATCATTTATTTGTCAGCATATCTGGGTAATCCCACTGCTATCTGCTTTGGTTCTGAAGTGAGAGATCTCCATTTTGGACAGGTCTTACTTCAGTATCTGAGCATGACAATGGGATTGAATTTCCAGCCGAATGGCTATGGTAGCATTGAGACCAATGTCTGTGCTTCTGTAGTCTCTCGGATGTATCTCATGAATGAGATCAATGGAACTCAAGCCCTGAGCTATTATCCTCCCAATATGGATATTGAGTTCAATATGCTGCAGAAGCTGATTGCTGAGTTCAATCCTCCCTTGGTTGGAGCCGATATGGCAATGGATGGAAACACCTATTTCCGTAAAATGGTACTCCAACTGAAGGGGCAAGCAACCAATACCAATGGACAGCAGTTCTATAGCCCATTTACGGCTGGTCCTGCAGTCCATGAGCATCATGAAGGATGCAATTGCGGAGGGAATCACGGGTGATTTGGTTTCATACGATTCCAATTCTTCCTGAGGTGAATAGTCTTATGGGGAATGGAGTGATTCCCCATAAGACTATCATTCCCTTTACTCTATTTGGTTTTTATACTCAGGGAGAAACATTGTCTGGGTTGTATCCAGATCCAGACTATATTCCTAGAGAGGTTGCTATGAGAGATACTGAAGCAGATTTCGACTATTGGTATTGGAAGCAGCTTCTCGAGTGTGAACGTTCTGCGTTCCAGGTTTATAAGATCATGTATCATGAATATCTCGATGGGGTGAATAACCTGATCTGTATCTCTACTCAGGATAGTCCCTATCGAAATTCTGTGACTGAATCTCTTATGAACTTTCTGAATGCGATGTATGGAGTAGATCCCAAGATTATCAATTCTCTTGAAGATTTGTATGATCCCGGGATATATGAGCCTGGTAGTTTCTCTCGAGATGGGATTATGAGAATCACTCGGGATATGGAGACTTATACTGGGCTGACTCCTACACCGCTATCCTTTATTCCGGAGGATTGAGCAATGACCAATCTATGGAAACGAGATCATTATGATGCTTATTGTGATTATGTCTTCGGACGTAAGATCATTGAGTATGATATCTCTAAAGCGAATATTTCTATTTTGAGAGATGCTGGAAAGATATCCA
>CALXAO010000136.1 GCA_944386295.1 uncultured Clostridia bacterium
CCCACCGACCGGCCTTCCAACTCCGCCACAGGGGATGTCAGGGCACTGTTTTCTACAGCAAAAACCTTGCGCACCAGGGAAAACCCGTTGGAATGAACACCGGAGGAAGGCAGAGCAATCATTACGTCCCCTTCCTGAACCGTATTCCGATCCAGAATCTTACTCCGGTCCACAACGCCCACCGAAAATCCGGCCAAATCATATTCATCCTCCGGATAAAACCCAGGCATTTCGGCAGTTTCGCCCCCGACCAAAGCGCAGCCAGCCTGCACACAGCCCTCCGCCACACCGGAAACAATGGCCGCGATTTTTTCAGGAATATTTTTGCCGCAGGCAATGTAGTCTAGAAAAAACAGGGGCTTAGCACCGCAGCAGATAATGTCGTTGACACACATGGCAACACAGTCGATTCCCACAGAATCGTGACAGTCCAGCAAAAACGCCAGCTTCAGCTTCGTTCCAACCCCGTCGGTCCCACTGACCAGTACCGGCTTGGAAATCCCGGTCAAATCCAGGCCAAACAGACCGCCAAAGCCTCCAATATCAGAGACCACACCCGGCGTTACCGTCCGGGCAATATGTTTTTTCATCAGCTCTACCGCTTTGTAACCGGCGGTGATATCTACGCCGGCCGCGGCGTAACTGTCCGATTTTGAATGATCGTGCATGATCTTCATTCCTTTCCGTTCCAACAATACGTACAAAGATTACACCGGGGAAGGCCCACAGCTCGGGTCAATCCGTCCAACGACTGGTATTCCAGACTGGTCAGCTTCAGGCGACAGCCAATCTGCTCCCGCAGCTGCCGCCCCCGGGATGTAGAGGCATCGGCGTATTCTTCCAAATGCTTCTCCCCGTTCTCCCCTTCCAGCTCCCGCACCGTCTTCCGCGCGATCAGCTCCATTTCAGAGGTCCCCCGGGAAAAATTCAGATACTTGCAGCCGTACATAATGGGAGGGCAGGCGGAACGCATATGAACCTGCTCCGCACCATTGTCATACAGGAACTCTACCGTTTCCCGCAGCTGGGTTCCCCGAACAATACTGTCGTCCACAAAAAGAAGATTTTTTCCTTCAATCAGTTCATGGACAGGAATCAACTTCATCTTTGCCACTTGGTTGCGTACATTCTGGGCCGTCGGCATAAAGCTGCGGGGCCAGGTAGGAGTATATTTGATAAAAGGCCGCGCATACGGCACATGAGCCCGGTTGGAATATCCAATGGCATGGGCCACCCCCGAATCGGGAACCCCGCAGACCGAATCAATATCGGCCGCCCGGCCAGCAGCCCTGTCCGCCTCGGCCATAATCTCCCCGTTCCGATTGCGCATCACTTCTACACTGACGCCCTCATAACAGGATGTCGGATACCCATAATACGTCCACAGAAAAGAGCAGATCCGCATTTTATCCCCCCGGGGCACTAGGGTTTCCCACCCTTCGGCAGTCATGCGGACCACCTCCCCAGGGCCGAGCTCATACACACTCCGGTATCCCAGCTTCTGATAAGCAAACGATTCAAACGACGCGCAGCACCCATCCCCGTCCTGTCCAATCTGAATGGGCGTACGTCCCAACCGATCCCGGGCAGCCAGGATTTCCCCTTTTTCGGTCAGCAAAAGCAGAGACAGCGAGCCCTGAATTTTTTCCTGGGCGTACCGGATTCCTTCCTGCAGGGACGCTTTCCGGTCAATCAGCGCGGCGGCAAGCTCCGTAGAATTGATTTTTCCACCACCCATAGCCCCGAAATGCCAGCCAGAGGAAATCAGCTCCCGGGTTAGCGCTTCCCCATTGGTTACAATTCCCACCGTACTGATGGCATACACCCCGTGCCGGGACCGGATCAAAATCGGCTGAGGATCGGTATCGCTGATGCAGCCAATACAGGCCCGTCCTTTCATCCGCAGGATATCGTCCTCAAACTTGGTGCGAAACGGAGAGTTTTCGATATTGTGAATATACCGCTGAAACCCCTCTTCCGCGGACAGCGCAGCCATGCCTCCCCGCCGGGTTCCCAAATGGGAATGATAGTCGGTTCCAAAAAACACATCGGTGACACAGTCTCTGCGGGAGACCGCGCCGAAAAATCCACCCATAAAGTGTTCCTTTCTTTTATCTTATTCGCCCAGAAGACGCTTGAAAATCTCCTGATAGGCATCCTCCACACCGCCCAGATCCCGGCGGAACCGGTCCTTGTCCAACTTCTGCATGGTGGTCGCATCCCAGAACCGGCAGGTGTCCGGCGAAATTTCGTCGGCCAGAACAATGGTGCCGTCCGCCGTCTTGCCAAACTCCAGCTTAAAGTCTACCAGAAGAATATTGGCCTTCAGGAAAAATTCCTGCATAATTTCATTGATTTTCAGCGCATAAGAAGAAATCGTATCCAACTCTTCCTTTGTTGCCCAGCCGCAGGCTAGGATATGGGAATCATTGACCATGGGATCCCCCAGAGCATCGTCCTTATAACAGTATTCCAGCGTGGGGCAAAGCAGCTTCTGTCCTTCGGGCACACCGAACCGCTTGGAAAAAGAGCCGGCGGCAATATTGCGGACAATCACTTCCAGAGGAATAATCTTGACTTTTTTAACCACTGTTTCCCGTTGGGAAATTTCTTCCACGAAATGCGTTGGAATGCCCTTTTCCTCCAAAAGCTTCATCATGTAGTTTGTCACCCGGTTATTAATCACGCCTTTTCCAGCAATGCTGCCTTTTTTCAGTCCGTTGAAGGCCGTAGCGTCATCTTTGTAATCCACAATCACATACCGGTCGTCTTCGGTAGCATATACTTTCTTGGCTTTTCCTTCATAAAGCTGCTGGGTCTTTTTCATATGTTTCTTCCTCCGTATCGTTTAAAATTTTTGATCAGCAATTCTGAAACCGTTCCCGAACCGCCGCATCGGCAGCCAGAACTTTCTGTTCCCCGGCCTTCCGGGCCGCAAGAAGGGCGTCGGACAACCTGGGCTCCGACAGAGCCAGAATTTGCACCGCCAGTAGAGCAGCGTTGGCCGCACCGTCAATTGCCACCGTAGCCACCGGAATGCCGGCAGGCATCTGTACCGTAGAAAGGAGAGCGTCCATTCCGTCCAGAGTGGAAGATTTGACCGGAATCCCAATTACCGGCAGAACCGTTCCCGCGGCAAGGGCTCCGGCCAAATGGGCGGCCTTTCCGGCCGCGGCAAGAATCACACCAAAACCGTGTTCCACCGCTGTTTCGGCCAGGGCGCGGGCCGCCGCCGGCGTTCGATGGGCCGAAAGAACCCGAACCTCGAAAGGCACCCCGTATTCCCGCAGAACAGCGATCGCCTTTTCCACCACCGGAAGATCGCTGTCACTTCCCATAACAACCGCAACTTTTTTCATAAAAATCTCCTTTCCCCGCCGAACAAAAAGAAAACGAGCAGTCCTATTTCCCCAATAAGACTGCCCAGACGGTCGGCATTCGGTTCCATTGCTTTTGCTCCCCTGTGGTATCACTCCACGTTTCCGTCAGTCGCAAAAACTATAACATTATTTATTAAGTATATTATATAACAAAACGCAAGGCGAGTCAAGTCAAAGGAGCGCAGGATTTGTCAAATATTTTGTGAATTTTTCATTCAGCCTTGCTTTCGCAGTAAATACACCGGTAAACCCTCTTTTCCCGGTCGGTTAGCCGGAACACATGGGGCAGCTCCTGTTCGGTGGAGGTGATACAGCGGGGATTGCGACAGCGAATTACGTTGCGGATGACCTCCGGCTGCTCCGGGTGATATTTTTCCACTCGGATTCCATTTTTAATCACATTGATGGTAATATCCGGATCAATGTATCCTAAGGCATTCAGGTCCACATGCAGCTCCGCGTCAATTTTGATAATATCCTTGCGCCCCATCAAACGACTGGAAGCGTTTTTGATAATCGCCACCGAACAGTCCAGCTCATCCAGATTCAGGAAATGATACAGCTTCATTCCCTCGCCCGCCCGGATATGATCGATGACAATCCCGTTGCGAATGGAATCAATATTCATTTACGCCACCTCCAAAAGCATGAGAATCAGGGCCATGCGCATATATTTCCCGTAAAGCACCTGCTTAAAGTAACAGGCCCGGGGATCGGCATCCACAGCTACAGAAATTTCGTTGACCCGGGGCAAAGGATGCATAATGCACAGGTCCCGCTTTGCCGAAGCCAATTTGTCCGGCGTTAAAATATAGCTGTCTTTCAGACGGACATAATCCGCCTCATTGAAAAACCGTTCCCTCTGCACTCGGGTCATGTACAGCACATCCAGCTGTGGCATGACGCTTTCCAGGTCGGTCGTCTGCTCGTAGGGAATCCCCTTTTCCCGCAAAATCCCGTGCTTGACATAGCTGGGAAGCTTCAGCTCCTCCGGAGAAATCAGCACAATCCGAATCCCGGAATACCGGGCCAGGGCAGTAATCAGGGAATGGACCGTCCGGCCGAATTTCAGGTCGCCGCAAAATCCCACTGTCATTTCCGACAACCGCCCTTTTTCTCGGTAAACAGTCATCAGATCGGCCAGAGTTTGGGTGGGATGGTTATGCCCTCCGTCTCCGGCATTAATCACCGGAACCGAAGCATTCATCGCCGCAACCATGGGGGCCCCCTCTTTGGGATGGCGCATGGCAATGATATCGGCGTAACAACTAACGGTTTTGGCGGTATCGGCCACACTTTCCCCCTTCGCTGCCGAGGAACTGTTGGCCTCGGAAAAGCCCAGCACCTGCCCGCCCAACTCATACATGGCAGCCTCAAAACTCAGGCGCGTACGGGTAGAAGGCTCGAAAAACAGCGTCGCCAGCTTTTTTCCCCGGCATTTTTCCCGGTAGGTCTCGGGGTGGGCAACAATATCGTCCGCTGTCCGCAATAAAGCATCAATCT
>CALXAO010000137.1 GCA_944386295.1 uncultured Clostridia bacterium
GCTGTCCGCAATAAAGCATCAATCTGCTCCACCGAAAGGTCCAGAATCGTGTTCAGCCCGTTCATTTTGTTCCTCCAATCCAGCTTTCATCGGATGGGTTGTCCCGGAACGCCAGCAGACGGCAGACATCCTCCGGGCGAATATAGCCACAGGCGGCCGCCACCTGCGCAATTGTATCAAAATCGGTCAGAGAAACATTTTTCACCTGCGCCGCAGCCAGCCGGTCTAGCCCCCGCCGCATGCCATATGTAAAAATACTGGCGATCCCCAGCACTTCCCCGCCGGCTTCCCGCAGGGCGTCCACAACCTCAATCACACTTCCTCCGGTGGAAATCAGATCTTCAACAACGACCACCTTCTGCCCCGGCTCCAGCCGGCCCTCAATCCGGTTTTGCCGGCCGTGATCCTTGGCTCCGGAACGGACATATCCCATAGGCAAATCCATCAGATGGGCGGTAATGGCAGCATGGGCAATCCCTGCGGTAGAAGTCCCCATGAGGATCTGCGCCTCCGGATAATACTCCCCAATGACCCGGGCAAGACCGGTTTCTACATGGGTACGGACCTCCGGTGCCGTCAACGTCAGACGGTTATCACAGTACACCGGGCTTTTAATGCCGCTGGCCCAGATAAACGGTTCCTCAGGCCGGAAAAACACCGCCCGAATGGACAAAAGGTCTTCTGCGATCTGCTGTTTTAACGCTTCCATATTCATGTCCTCCTTGTGCATCGTCTCAATCTACAAATTCACGGACGCATCTGCGATAGGCAGCCACCGGATCCGCGGCAGCGGTAATCGGCCGACCGACCACAATGTAATCCGAGCCGAGGGCTTTGGCTTTCTCCGGCGTGGTTACCCGTACCTGATCCCCCTTCTCCCCGTCGGCAAAACGAATCCCTGGGGTCACTGTCAAAAATCCGGCTCCGCAGGTTCGGTGGACGCCTTCGGCTTCCAGGGGAGAGCAAACCACCCCGTCCAGCCCCGCCTGTCTAGCGTTGCGCGCATAATGCAGAACCGTTTCTTCCAGAGGCCGGTCGATCCACAGCTCGTCCCGCAGAACCTCAGGCCCGGTAGAGGTCAGCTGGGTAACTGCAATCAGCAACGGTCGGGTACCGTCCGGCCGGGTCAGTCCCTCCAAAGCCCCCTCCATCATAGCCCGGGCACCAGCAGCATGAAGATTACACAAATCCACATCCAGGCCGGACAGAACCCCCATGGCCTTTTTTACCGTATTAGGAATATCATGTAGCTTCAGATCCAAAAAAATCCGATGGCCCCGGGCTTTGATCTGCCGGACGATCTCCGGGCCCTCAGCGTAAAACAGCTCCATTCCGATTTTCACAAAAGGCTTTTCATCCCGGAACTGCTCCAGAAAGGACAATGCCTCCCGCCGCCCGCTGAAATCACAGGCAATAATCACATCTTTTCCCATTTGTGGGCACCTCCGATTATTTCATTCAAATCTTTAATTCCGTATTTTTCCATTTCCGCCGGCAGCTCTTCAATGATCCGGGGACAGGCCAGCGGGTCCACCAGATTCTGCGCCCCTACCTGCACCGCGGTAGCACCGGCCAGCATCAACTCAATTACATCCCGGGCACAGGATACGCCGCCCATTCCCACAATGGGAATGGATACCGCCTTGTACACCTGATACACCATCCGCACCGCCACCGGAAGAATCGCAGGACCGGACAGGCCACCTGTTTCATTGGCCAACACCGGCCGCCGGGTTCGGGGGTCAATGCGCATGCCCAGCAGGGTATTGATCAGACTCAAACCATCCGCGCCCGCCTCCTGGCAGACTCTGGCAATGGACACAATATCGGTCACATTGGGAGACAGCTTGATCAGCAGGGGCTTACGGGTTACCGCCCGCACCGCTCTCGTCACCCGGGCGGCAGCCTCGGGAGACGTGCCGAAGCTCATACCGCCCCCGTGCACATTGGGACAGGAAATATTGATCTCCAGCCAACCCACCTGCTCCTGGGCATCCAAAGCCTGACAAACTTGCACATATTCCTCTTCCGAAAACCCACTGACATTGGCCATGACCGGTTTACGGAAACAGGCTTTCAGCTTCGGCAGTTCTTCCGAAATCACCTTTTCCACGCCGGGATTCTGCAATCCCACTGCGTTCAGCATCCCCTGGGGACATTCGGCGATCCGGGGAGCGGGGTTCCCAAACCGGGGCTGCGCCGTGGTTCCTTTCATAGAAAAGGTCCCCAGACAATTGATATCATACAGTTCCGCAAACTCATAGCCGAACCCAAAGGTCCCGCTGGCGGGAATAATGGGGTTTTCCAAAGGAATACCGCAAAGAGCTACCGACAAATTCACCATACAATTTCCTCCCGTTCCAGCACCGGGCCGTCCCGGCAGATCCGCTTGTTCCCATATTTTGTCTTGCAGGTGCAACCCATGCAGGCGCCAAATCCGCACCCCATCCGTTCCTCAAAGCTGAACTGTCCGCCGGTGGCCGCGACCTTATCTATGGCCCGGAACATGGGCATGGGCCCGCAGGTATAAAAATAACTGTAATCCACGCCAGCCATTCCGTCGGTAACAAAGCCCTTTTTCCCCGCGCTGCCGTCGACGGTCGTCACAATCACAGGAACGCCAAGAGCGGCAAATTCCGCCGCAAGGAACTGCTCCGCCGCTGTATTGAACCCTAAAATTACCGTAGGTTCCCTGTCTTCCGCCAGCAGCCGACGGCAAAGATAATATAAGGGCGGAATGCCCACGCCGCCGCCGATCAGCAAGGGTCGAGGTCCGCTTTTGGAGGTATCGTATCCGTTGCCCAACCCTACCAGAACATCCAAGATTGTCCCAACAGGCAGGGTTCGCATTTGTTCGGTCCCCTGTCCCACCACCTTATACACAAGCGTCAGACGTCCCTCGGCCAGATCACAAACCGAAATCGGCCGCCGAAGATACAGGCCGTCCAATTTCAGATTCACAAACTGTCCCGGCGCAGTAATCCCCGATACATCCCCCGACAGCACCATCTGACACACCGTATCGGTCAGGGGCTGATTCTGTTCAATCTTCAAAAAAACCTGTTTTACCATCGTCACATCCTTCTTCCCTGTTCCAGTGTCCCGTCCGTCCAAACCGGTTTCCCGCCGCAAAAGGTCAACCGACAGACCCCAAAGACCTCCTGTCCGGCAAAGGGCGTGCTTTTCCCCTGAGAAAGAAACCGCGCGGGATCCACACGGAACGAAGCATTCAAATCAAACACGCAAAACTCCGCCGGAGCACCTATTTCCAGTACCGGTTCAAAGCCAAACCGCCGCCGGGGTGCTACCGCCATACCGTGTACCAATTGCTCCACAGACAACTCGCCAGTTCGGACTAGGCCGGTATATAACACCGGAAACGCCGTTTCCAGTCCGGAAATTCCCATCAAACTGTGTTCCAATCCTCTTCCCTTTTCCTCTGCCGAATGGGGTGCGTGGTCGGTGGCGATCATATCCACTGTCCCATCGGCAAGGCCTTCCAGCAACGCCAAACGATCGGCCTCGGTCCGCAGGGGCGGGTTCATTTTAAACCGGCCGTCCTCCTGCAGATCCGCCTCGGTCAAAAGCAAATAATGGGGGGCCGTTTCACAGGTCACATCGATCCCTTCCGCCTTGGCCCGGCGAATCAAATCCACCGTCTCTTTGCAGGACACATGGCAAACATGATATTTCACCCCGGTTTTCCGCGCCAGCGCCAGATCCCGTTTGACCGGTCCCCACTCGCTTTCGGAACAGATGCCCCGGTGCCCGTGGACCGCCGCGTAGGTGCCGTCATGAATGTATCCACCCCGTAGCAGAGACTCGTCCTCACAGTGCGCAGACACGATTTTTCCTAAGGCCGCCGCCCGGCTCATGGCCTCCTCCATCCGAGCCGGGGACTGTACCCCTTTCCCGTCATCGGAAAACCCAGCTACAAAGGGGGCCATAGATTCCAGATCGGCCACTGTCTGCCCCTTTTCGCCCACCGTCAACGCTCCAAAAGGAACTACATGAACCACGGCATCAGACCGAATCAGCTCCAGCTGCACCTGCAAATGCTCCAGGGAATCCGGAACGGGGTTCAGGTTGGGCATAGCACACAGCCGGGTAAATCCGCCCCGCGCCGCTGCCCGGGTCCCAGAAGAAACCGTTTCCTTATAAGAAAAACCCGGTTCCCGCAAATGTGTGTGAACATCTGCGAAACCGGGAAAAATATACGCTCCGTTTAAATAAAACACTCTGTCTTCCGGAGAAATAGAAACAATAGGCCCGAATGCCGTCACTTGTCCGTGCTCAACCCGAAGGTTCATCGCAGAACAAATGCCCCCACAGAACACCTTGCCGCCCTGTAAGACATACGCCATGACAGTTCTCCTTATCCAAACTGAAATTTCATCTCCGGCCGCAAAGACCGGTGATAAGTTCCGACAAACCGGAACCTGTCTCTTTTTAAAATTATAACATATTTCCCCCCTTGCTGTCAAGGGGTTTTACAAAAAAACCGCAACTGCTGGGCTACTTTTTCCGCCGAAAACGAAGCATACAACGAATATAAATCCGCTTGCCTACCGGCAACAGCCGATCCATCACCTGATACCGCACCGGCCGTACCGGCAGATCCAGTTCCCCCATATATTCCACAACAACAGGATTAAATTTCAGCTTAAACTCCGACAGAGAATCGTTCAGATCCCCATGAATTCCCATGAAGCTGAATACGCCGCAGCCAAGATCCCGGTAATACCTCATAGCTTCCCAACGCAAGGAAATCGTCGTCCGAAACCGGGAAAACACTTTATCGTTAAAGCCGCTGTACATTAAATAGGCGGTATCGTTACTGCGCAGCATCTGAATCGCCGCCAGGGAAATCACCGGTCCCCGGGTGGCCAGCAATTCCTCTGCCAAAGCCCGATCCTCCAGCGTATGGGGATCGTCAGGATGTGCGTCCAGAAACGCCAGAAAGCGACGCAAATCCATTTTCGCAAAAAAGAACATGCATTCTTCTCCAAAAGCGTCCCGAATCCGCCGGAAATATCTTTCATCCCGGAGAAGAATATGCTGCCGGTCCTCGGTACAGCGGCTGATTGCCGCAAATTCCGCAATCTCTCCGTCCCCGTTGCCCCGGGTGAAAAAAATCCCCCGCTCCTCCGGATAATGGCCCACATATTTGCGGGCCTTTTTTTCAAATCGCTGACGAATTTCCTCATCACGCAAGGGACGTCCGTCGCAAATTAACGGAAATTCCGCATTGAACCGAGGTTGCGTATAGGTCCGGAAATCGGAGGCAAAGCCCCGATGACGGTAGCCTTCCGCCGTCAGCTTTTCCAACAAAATTCGCCCCTCAGAACAATCCCATGTCTGATCCCGGAACCGGCGGGCTAGGATAATTTCCGGATCAATTCGGACCATGTAGGCCCCCTGCTTCCGGGCAAAGGCCCGAACCCCGTCTGTAAACGCCTGCCGCAGCCCATCATCAGAAAAATCGCACAGATACCCCCGGGGGGCGTAAATTATTTTTTGCCCCAACACCAAAGACCGAATCAAAAGCATGGAAGCCGCCATCAGCCTCCCGTCAACGTACAGTCCGCAAAGCACGCTTCGCCACCCGGACTTTACAGCGGCCCACATGGGCTTTTGCATAAAATTGCAGTGCGTCAGTTGGGACGCAAACTTCAAATACTCCCCTGGGTCAATTTGCGTGCGAAATTCATACTTCATTTCTCGTTCTCCTTCTTCCGGTTCAATTCCAGGACAAGGTTCCGGTATTCCTCCGGAGTCATCAGACAATTCAAAACATCCAGCAGCTGCCGGGAAGACATGCCAGCGGGAAGATCCAGCGCTTTTTGCAGATGTACCCGGCGTAGGGAGCTGTCCGGCCGACCGGAAAAGCCGTCATTGTACAGATCCGTCGCCGTAATTTTCTTCCGAAGCACAGGCAAACCAGAAATTTCAGCCCGCAAAAAAACGTTCCGAAGAAGTGTCTCTGGAATCCCCTCCACGCCCAGTTTTCCCTCTTTGGAAAGCGCTTTTTTCCGTTTTTCCTTTCCAGGCAAATCCGGAACATAAAGATTTATCACCCGATCAGGAGGAACAAGTCCGTTTAAAAAGCCCCGAATCGCCCGCCCCGCCGAATCACTGTCTGTCAGTACAATCAGCCCTCTGCTTTGGGCCAAGCAGCGAATCAGCTGCTGCTTTTCGTGGTTTTGAAAAATACCGAACCCGTCGGTCTGTAAAACCAGCGCGTCCAGAAAACGCTCCAGGGCAAGACGGTCGTAACGGCCTTCCACCACCACCGCCCGGTCAGTGTGTATTTTCATGCAGTTCAGCCTTTCCTTGTTTAACGCTTTTTCTTTCCGGTATACTGCAATATTCCGCAAAGCAGCCGGGTCAGAAGGACATCCTCCTCCTGAGAGGTGCTTTTTGAGGCAATGTCCGCCTGAGAACATAAATCTAAAATTCCCTGCAGCGTTGCCGGCGAAAGCTGCCGGAGCAGAGCACGGTTTTTCCGCACCGCAAATTCCAGGACACCCAAAAGAGCTGCCGTTTCCCTGTCGGGAAGGTTCGGAACCAGACTTTGCCGGTAAAGCTGGCCGAAAACAGAAAATATCGTCCCTAAAATCAACGGTCCCGGTATTCGGAGCGCGTTCAGCTTTTCCAGCACCTGAAATGTCCGGGGGCCATCCCCGGCCAGCAAGGCATCGGTAAGCTCATAGCCCCGGGCGCGAACAGTTTTTACACAAAGGAGGTCCAATTCTTCCCGGCACACCGGACCTTGGCCATGGGAGGCAATCTTACAAATTTCAGTTAGCATAGCGCCCATGTCCCGATCTTCCACCGAGACAAAATATTCCGCGTCCTCAGACGTCATTTCACGCCCGTGACGGCGCATTTGCTGCCTGACCCAGACGCTCAGCATCTTTTCATCCAGCGCAGTCACCGGAACCGATAGCCCTTCCCGATTAATCAGCGAGCCAAGTGCCTTTGCCGCCGCCGTCTTCCGGTCCCATGGCACAGAAAGAGAAAACAGCACCAGAACCGTGTCCTCATTCAGAATCCCCGGATCGGACCGCAGCAATTCCAACGCCGGACAGTTTGGCAGAGGATCCTGCAAAATCAAAAGCTTTTTAGGAAACCGGCTGGGATACTGATCCATGATTTCGCCGAATTCTCCGGCGGAAAGGTCCTTCCCCTCCCGAATTACCCGATCGGAGCCTCCCTCCTTACCGTCAAACAACGCCTGTTCCAAAGACGACAGATAGTGTCGCAGCAAATAAGGCTCTTCCCCCCAAAGATGGTATATCCGACGGAAGAGCTTTTCCTTCAAGTCCCGCTGAAACAGTTCCAAACTCATTGTCCCTGATACACCTCCATCCGGGTGCCGTCCGTAAGGAACTCTACGGTTCCTCCCGTATCGGTCCGCAAAATCATTTTACAGGATACTGTCAAACGGGACAATACGGTATCCGAGGGATGCCCATAGGAATTTTCCGCCCCCACAGAGATAACGGCATAGGAGGGGCGCGCCGCGTTCAGAAAAGAAACGGTAGAAGAATAGGCAGACCCGTGATGGGGCACAGACAAAACATCACAGCGCAGTTTCCCCTTATAGTTTTCCAGTAAACGGAATTCCGCGTCTGCTGTAATATCCCCGGTCAACAAGGCATCGAATTTTCCGAATTTAAACAGCGCGGCCACACTGTTTTCGTTTTGGTCCTCGGCCTGGAGATCCAAATGTCGGGTAAAAAACAACACCGTTCCGCCGCCAAAGTCCCGGAACGTGTCTTCCTGCAAAACCGTCACCGGAATATTCCGCTCTTCCGCCAGCACCGTCAGGTCCGCATACAGTCCCACATCACCTTCAGTGTCAGGAAAAATCAGCTCCCCAATAGGAAGCTTATCGCTCAGCACACCAATGCCGTTGGCATGATCGTCATGCAAATGCGAAATTAAAACAAAATCAATACAGGTAACCCCATGGGAGATTAAATATTTCGCCGCCGTTTGCCCCGGATTTTCGGTTCCGCCACAATCCACGATAAAAGCACGGTTTTCCTGAATGGAAACAAAACAGTTCCCCTGACCGACATCCAAAAAGGACGCGAGAACCTTCCCCTCCGGAAGCCCACCGTCCGCCGGCCAATAGGTCCCCGCCAGACAGGCAGCGGAAAACAGCAGCACACAAACCAGAAGAATCGCTACACTCCGTCCAAACTGCACCGAAGGACGCCGAGGGGCCCGTTTTCCTTTCTGTCTTTTCCAAGCCCCCAAAAACGTAATCCCATAAAGAAGCACAACACCGCTCAGTAGCCAAAGACGAACCGCACCGCTGAGATTTTCGGCCTGAAAAGGAAGTACCGCCATTTTTTCCGCAATCCAGTACAGTAATTCGCTTCCGCGATCCATAAACCAGCCAAACGCCCACGCCAAAGGCAATAGGGGACTGCCACCCACTAGCACCAGAAGTATTCCCAGAATAAAAATTCCGTTTGCAATCGGCGCGCAGAACAAAGTTGCAGGGACACCGGTAAAAGACAGTTCCCCCAGTTGAAGGAATAAAACCGGCAACGTAGCAAGAAACGCGGAACAGGACAGCGCCAGGCTGCGTAAAATCGCCTGGAGAACCGTTCCGCAAATCAATCCAAACCGACGGAAAAGAAGCGTCGCCCCCCACCGGAAGAGAGGTTCGGAAAAAATCAAAATACCAAGGGACGCAGCAAAGGAGAGTTGAAAGGAAAGCGTCAGCGCGCTGGAAGGAGAAATAAACAGCAATAACAGCATCGCCAGCCCCAACCGGTTCCGGGCAAGAGATCCCCGATGGAACAGAGGCAGACAAAAGGTAATCCCACTCATAATTACCGCACGGGTAACAGACGGAGTTCCGCCCGCGACCCCCAAAAGTAAAAGTAGCACTCCTAGAACAATCCCGCTCCGGAGCCATCGGGTCCGGATCCGAGCCAGGAAAGGAGCAAGGAATCCCACAAGAACAGTCACATGCATGCCGGATACCGCAATCAGATGCGTCAATCCAGCATCCGACAGAATTTCGTAAGCTTCCGGCGTCATACCAAAATCGTCGCCGGTCAGCAGGGCGTAGGACAGCCCGAAACTTTCTTCCGTGGTCCAGCGCCGCAGATTTTCCCGGATGAACTGACGCGCCTGCAAAAAGAACGAAGAAACCGGACGGAAACTATGTCCAACGACCGTAACATCGCCTAAAACAAAGGCGCTCAGCGCCAGATCACGACCGGCATAATAAACACGCAATTCCGTATCAGGAGCAGAAAAAGAAAACGTGCCCTCAACTTTGTCAAAGGCGTTTCCGGAAATCGGCGTTGCTGTATAAAAAATAAATTTTTCCGAAAATACGGTTTTACTTTCCGGCACAGCTTCATACGCCCAGTAACCGCCAGAAGTCTGCTTTGGTTCCGAGAGAAGTACCACCGTACAGGTCAGCTGTTTTCCATCATACACCCGGGCAACGCGTTCCGCAGAAAGCTGTCCCGGCAGAATCAGCCCAACACCCAATAACACAGCGCAGGAAATCACCGACAAGGCAAACATCCACTCCCGGCGCAGAAAGAAAAACAAAAAAAGGGCAACCAAAGCCGTGCCCGCGGCTACAGCCAGAAGACAAAACCGAAACGCGGACAGATACGTACAGAACAAAATAGAAGCCAATACCGCCAATCCGGCCGTAAAGGGAATATGCTTCAACCTTCATCAACCCTTCAGTGTTACAATGGTCACCCCGGTTTCCCCCTCACCGTAAACGCCCAGACGAAACCCTTCCACATATTTGATTCGCCGCAGCAGCCCGTGAATGCCGTTGCGCAGTTGACCGGTACCTTTGCCGTGAATAATGCTTACGGTGGTCAGACCGGCCATTCGGCAATTGTCCAAAAAGCCTTCCACCACCGGTTCGGCCTCCAGCACATTCATTCCTCGGATATCCAACTCATTGGATACGGTCCGGCTGCCCCGTTCCAATTTGTAAGAAGCCGCAGCCGGTTTGGGCCGAGGCGCCGGACGCTCCACCAGCTCCACATCGTCAGCGGAAACCTTAGTTTTGATAATCCCCACCTGCACCGTCAGCTTTCCTTTGCTGTCGGGAAGAGAAAGCACCATACCGGTTTTATTCAGGGAAAGCACCCGAATTTCATCTCCCTCCCGCAGTGGGCGGGGCAGCGGCTTTTTGACACGTTTCTCCTCAGACCGGGCTTCCATCTGATCCAGCTGCTGCCGAGAAACGCTCTTGGCTTTCGCTAGATTTTCCCGGAACTCCTCCCGGTCCTTCTGCCGCCGCAGCTCATCCAACGAATCCAGTAGCCGGTCGGAATCCCGCCGGGCCTGCTCCACAATTGCCGCAGCTTGCCGCCTGGCCTTGGCCGTAATTTCTTCGGCGTTGTTTTGCCAACGCTTCTGTGTTTCCTCCGCATTGCGAAGAAGCTGCTCCGCTTCCTGTTTCAGAAGCCGGGCCTGTTCCGCGTCATGCTCCAATTGGCGGCGTTCGGTTTCCAGGTCGGCCAGAACCGCTTCCATCCGAACCGTTTCGTGGTCCAGCCGATATTTCGCGCTTTCAATTACCAAATCATCCATGCCCAATCGCTTGACAATCGCGAAGGCATTGGATTTTCCGGGAATTCCAATCAGGAGCCGGTAAGTCGGCGCGAGACTGACCACATCAAATTCGCAGGAAGCGTTTTCCACGCCGGGAGCTTGCAGGGCAAACAACTTCAGTTCAGCATAATGGGTGGTTGCCATAACCCGAGCCCCAAGACTTTGAATCTGCTCAATAATGGCAACAGCAAGGGCCGCACCTTCCGCAGGATCCGTTCCCGATCCCAGCTCATCCAGCAAAACCAGAGAATCCCCATCCACCTCCCGAAGAATCTGAATAATATTTTTCATATGCGCCAAAAAAATATACAACGACTGTTCAATTCTCTGCTCGTCCCCGATGTCCACAAATATTTTTTGAAAAAAAGCGACCTCTGA
>CALXAO010000138.1 GCA_944386295.1 uncultured Clostridia bacterium
GAAGAAAAAATTCCAGAACATGCGTACTTACTATGAAGTGCCCTTGTACTTCTTTGGTGAGAAAGAGACGTTGGGTCACGCCATGGGAAAGGAGTTTCGAGCATCCCTGGCAGTGCTGGACGAGGGATTTGCAAAGGCCATCGAAAAAAGCCTGATAACAGATAAGGGAGGTAGTAAGTATGTCGAAAAGAGTACATGAACTGGCAAAAGAACTGAACGGATCAAATAAAGAAGTGTTAGCGGCTCTGGCAGAGAAAAATGTGGAGGTGAAAAGCCATATGAGCGTACTTTCAGAGGAACAGGAGGCTATGGTGAAAAAAGCCCTCGCCCCGAAAAAGGAACAGACAGAGGCGAAGGCAGAGGCTGCCAGACCGGAAGAGACGGCAGGAAAGCAGGAAGGAGCCCACGCGGCTCCGCCGAAAAAGAAAAAAATCATAGCGGTATATAATGCCCATAACAGTCAGACGGGAATCAAAGCTCCCCGGGGAGAGAAGAAGCAGCAGGGAGCCCGCTCTCAGCAGGCGCGTCCGGCTCAGGGAGGAGCACGGCCGGCGGCAGGAACAGGGGCAGCGCGCCCGGCAGCAGGAGGGGCAGCCGCCCGTCCGGCAGCGGGAACAGGAACAGGGCGTCCGGCTGCGGCAGCAAAGGCAGCAGGAGCGGGAACCGCTCAGCCTGCGGCGCAGACGGCAGAGACACAGGCTCAGGCCCAGAATGCGGCAGCACAGAGCGTAAAGCCTGTTCAGCCTCAGCAGCAGGCGAAGCCGGCTCAGGAAGAGAGCGCGAATGCGAAGCCAGCGGCTGCAGGAGCAGCGCGTCCGGCGGCTCAGAGTCCGTCCGGGACACGTCCGGCGCAGGGAAGAGACGGCCAGGGCCAGAGAAGAGATGGTCAGGGTCAGAGAGACGGCCAGGGCGGAAGAGACAGCCGGGGAGGCTATCAGAGCCGTGACGGAAGAGGCGGCCAGGGAAGAGACAGCCAGGGCCAGAGAAGAGATAGCCAGGGCCAGAGAGACGGCCAGGGCAGCAGAGACAGCCGGGGAGGCTATCAGAACCGTGACGGAAGAGGCGGCCAGGGACGTGACGGCCGTGACGGAGCAAGAAGAGACGGTCAGGGAGGAAGAGACGGCCGGGGCGGTTACCAGAACCGCGATGGAAGAGGCGGCCAGGGACGTGACGGCGGAAGACGCGCCATGGATATCCCGGCAGCGCCTGTAGAGCTTCGTAAGTCAGAAAACCGCAGAGCAGAGAATAAGAACCGCAATGATGACAGCAAAAAAGAAAGAAACACCAAATTCAACGATAACTGGAACGGTAAGCCGGGTCAGGGCGGCCGTCGTCCGAATCAGGGCAGCAATCGTCCGAACCAGAAGGGCGGCAAGGGAGCTAAGGGCGCTTCTGCGGCACCTAAGGCGGCACCTGCGCCGAAGAAGGAAGACAATACGCCGAAGGTAATCGAGATTCCTGAGATGATCAGCATTCATGATCTGGCAGAGAAGATGAAGATCCAGCCTTCTGTGATTATTAAAAAGCTTTTCCTGGAAGGCAAGATGATGACTGTAAATTCCGAGCTGGATTTTGAGGCGGCTGGAGAGCTGGCTATGGAGATGAATTTCGATCCGGTGCCGGAGGAGAAAGAGGATGTCATCGGCAAGATGCTTGAGGATTCGGAAGATCCGGAGGACAGTCTTGTACCGAGACCGCCGGTAGTCTGCGTTATGGGTCATGTAGACCACGGCAAGACCTCTCTTCTGGATGCCATCCGGCATACCCATGTGATTGACCGGGAGGCCGGAGGAATCACCCAGCATATCGGTGCTTATGTGGTTTCCATCAATGATCAGAAGATCACCTTCCTGGATACGCCGGGTCACGAGGCGTTCACAGCCATGCGTATGCGCGGCGCGAACTCCACGGATATCGCCATTCTGGTAGTAGCTGCCGATGACGGCGTGATGCCTCAGACCATCGAGGCTATCAACCATGCGAAGGCAGCCGGAATCGAGATCATTGTGGCGATCAACAAGATTGATAAGCCCAGCGCAAACATTGAGCGCGTAAAGCAGGAACTGGTAGAATACGAGCTGATTCCTGAGGACTGGGGCGGAAGCACCATCTTTGTTCCGGTGTCTGCTCATACCCACGAGGGTATCGATCAGCTTCTTGAGATGATTCTTCTGACCGCTGAGGTGCTGGAGCTGAAAGCCAATCCGAACCGCCGCGCAAGAGGTCTTGTCATTGAGGCAGAGCTTGACAAGGGGAAAGGTCCTGTAGCGACCGTTCTGGTGCAGAAGGGTACGCTCCATGTGGGCGATCCGATTGCGGTAGGCGCCTGCCACGGAAAGGTCCGCGCCATGATGGATGACAACGGACGCCGGGTAAAGGAAGCAGGCCCTTCCAAGCCGGTAGAGATTCTGGGACTGAACGATGTGCCGAATGCGGGCGAGATCTTTGTTTCTCCGGAGACCGACAAGGAAGCAAGAACCTTTGCGGAGACCTATGTAAAGGAAAGCCGCGAGAAGCTGATCGAGGATACAAAGATGAAGATGTCTCTGGACGATCTGTATTCCCAGATTCAGTCCGGAAACCTGAAGGAACTGAATATTATC
>CALXAO010000139.1 GCA_944386295.1 uncultured Clostridia bacterium
ATCACCTCAATATGAACAATGTTCATTATAAGGTGTCATCCCTGGTTTGTCAATCGGTGTTTTGGGAGGAAATCAGACAATTCCGAATCTGGAAATACGTTGATACAATCTTGTGGCAACATAAAAACATGACAACAGTTATTATAATAAGATAAGTTGATGAGCGGCTCAGAAAAAGAGAGGCAGCTTTGATTAAAGGAGGCAAGATAGCAGAAACAAGGGATTTGACAAGGACAAAGGAGTGGGAATCCTTCTAAGATTATGCTGATTTGTATCAATATCCGTGGGTTAAAGAAGATGAGTTTCATGAAAATATAGGCAAAACTTGACTTAAAATAAGATGTGTTGTATCATCCAAATAGAGGCTAGTGAAAAGATAGCCGTCCAGTTTAAAAAAGGAGTGAGTCGGATGAGAAAATTATCTAGCCACCCTCTTTATATGCAGGTGTTTGATCAAATTAAATCGTCGATACGCCTGGGAGTTTACCAAAAAGGACAGATTCTTCCAAGCGAGAAGGAACTGATGGAACAGACCGGCGTCAGCCGTGTTACTGTGCGGCAGGCGCTGAGGATGTTGGCAGAGGCGGGAATCATCGAGACACAGCAGGGAAAAGGAAGCCGCGTGATCATGGACTGGAAGGAGCTTCTCAATCCAGGGGAAATGCGGGATCATCTGGAGGAGTGCTGGAAACAGTTTGAGCTTTCCAGCAGTGCCCGACGGATGATCGAGCCGGCGCTGGCAAAGCAGGCAGCGATAGTTGCCACGCAGGAGGACATTGAGCGGCTGAAACGGGTGCAGGAGCATCCAGAAAATATTATGATGGAAATTTCCGGTTATTCGATGGAGGATGGAGAGGAGAATCAGTCTTTCCACCGCTGTCTGTGGGATATTCTGAAAAATCCGCTGATGGATCAGGTATGGGAGGCGATCGTCGTGCCTTCCGGAGCGATGCGCTCGCTGCCGTTGATTGTACCGGCACAGCAGCAGAAATATCGGGAAGAGATCCGGCGGCAGCATGAACAGATTTTCCATGCAATTCAGGCGCATGACAGCGAATATGCTTATTATCACATGCTGATGCATTGCGATTGGATCTATCAGGTATACAAGCAGTATTTTGAGGAATTTTGCTGTTAATCTATCTTGCAGGATGCAAGGATGTCAAAGGGGGAATTGTTATGAAATATGCGATCGTAGGCTTTGGAACAGCCGGCTATCATGCGCTGAAAGCGATTCGGACGCAGGACCCGAAGGGTGAGATTGATGTCTACACCAATACGTCCATGCCGCCGTATAATCCGATGCTGACCACCTATTATGCGGTGGGAAAGCTGGAGTATGAGGGAATGTTTCCGTTTGGAAGTCTGGAATCTATTCAAAAGGAGTTTCCGTTTGAGCTGCATCAGGAGGAGGCCATCAAGGTCCACAGCGAGGAGCACAGTGTAGAAACCGCCAACGGACAAAAAGAGTATGACCGCATCCTGATTGCCACCGGTGCGCGTGCCTTTGCACCGCCGGTAAAGGGATTGAAGCCGGAAAATGCCTACCTCATGCGGACGGTGGAGGATGCGCAGCGGCTGAAGGAACGCTTGCAGCAGGGCGATGTCAAAAACGCCATCGTCGTCGGCGCCTCGATGGTAGGAATCAAGGTGGTGGAAGTGCTGCAAAAGCAGGGAATCAACACCTGGCTTTTGGATCTTGCACCGTATATCTTCCCGCTGGCAGCCTATCCGCAGGTGGCTCAGGTCATTCAGGAACGGGTGGAGCAGCAGGGCGTACATCTGAAATTCAGCGTGACCATCGACCACATGGAGGAGGAAGACGGCCAGCAGATCGCGGTTCTGACCGACGGCAGCCGCATTCCAACGGATATTGTGGGATTGTGCATCGGCACCAGAACCAATACACAGGTGGTCGATGAAAAGATTGCACTGGGAAAGGGCATCATCGTTGACCAGCATATGCAGACCAATGTACCAGGCATCTATGCCGCAGGTGACTGCTGCGAAGGAAACAATCTGGAAAACGGGCAAACCCAGCTGATCGGACTGTGGGCAAATGCCAACCGGCAGGGAACGACTGCGGGCAACAACATGGCAGGGCAGGAGATGGTGTACGAGGGAAATATCCTCCACAACATCACCCGCTTTATGGAGATGGACTTTATCGGCTTTGGCGACAACCGGATCGAAGGCGAGGTGCTGGAATACGGCACACTGGGCAAAGGAATGTATATCCGGCTGGTACTGAAGGATCACCGCATTGCAGGAGCCAATATTCTGGATAATTGCAGCATCAGCGGTATTGTGAAAAACTATATGCTCCGTCTGTTTGGCGGAGATACGGGAAAACTGCCGGTTTACCAGCGTGCTGCGCTGGAGAGCGCCGGACTGTCTTCTGCATTTTTGGACGAATTGGAGGGGAAAATCCATGGATGCCATTGATAAATTGATAAAAGCAAAGATTCCCTGTCCGCAAACGGGAATTGAAATCAAACATACCGTGTGTGCTATCTGCAGCCCGTCCTTTAATTGCGGCGTCAATGCGTATGTGAAGGATGGAAAGATGCTGAAACTGGAGGGTATGGATGAGCATCCTCGAAATCAGGGACACCTTTGCACCAAAGGATTGGCAGGCAGAGAGTTTGCCTATCGGGAGGATCGCATTCTGACGCCGCTCAAAAGAGTTGGAGAGCGCGGAGAAGGAAAGTTTGTTCCGATCAG
>CALXAO010000140.1 GCA_944386295.1 uncultured Clostridia bacterium
ATGTGTATTAGTAATTGTATAAGTATCATCACTATAACTTACTTCATAACCATCAGGTACATTTACTTCTTTTACAGTATATACTATTTCTTTACCATTTTCATATTTTGGTAGATTAGTAAAATCACAAGTCCAATCATTAGAAGCATTTAATTCTACTGTTTTTACTAATTTATCCCCATTATATAAGGCAATAGTAACTGAATCTGGTCTAATACCATCTTGGTTATTATTATCTTTCCATACTTTATTAACTGTTTTAGAAGTTACTTCTGGAGTATATGAATTTGTTAGAGTTATAGTATTTCCAACCATTTCATTACTAGTTAAAGTATAACCATCAATAGCACTTTCGCTTACTGTATAAGTTATTTCTTTACCATTTTCATATTTTGGTAAATTTTCAAATGTATGTGACCAACTACCTGCAGTTAACTCTTCAGTTGCTTTCTCTTCTCCATTAGCATATAAAGTTACTATAATTGATTCTGGTCTTTTGCCATCTTGATTATTAGCATCATCCCAAACCTTATTTACTGTAATATCTCTTACTTCTGGAGTATGAGTATTAGTAATAGTTAAGCCATCTTTACTATATGTAGTTGTATAACCTTCTACTTCAGTAAGTTCTTTAACTGTATATTTAATCTCTTTACCATTACTATTTACATCTAAGTTTTCAAAAGTATATCTCCAGTCATTAGCATCATTTAAGATTGCAGTTTGACCTGTTTCCTTACCATTTGCAAGTAATTCTACTTCAATAGAATCTGGTCTAATACCATCTTGATTATTATTATCTTTCCACTCTTTAATAACTGTTTTAGCAGTTTTCTCTGTTACATGTGTATTAGTAATAGTAGTTTTATTATCTTTAGTTTTAATATCTTTACTGTATCCTGCTATTTCATCTATTTCATCTGCTGTATAAGTAATTGCCTTACCATTACTATTTTTATCTAATTCTGTAAATGTATAAGTCCAATTATTATTCTCATCTAATGTAACAGTTTTATCAGTAGCAGTACCATTAGCATAAAGTCTAACAGTAATAGAATCTGGTCTTAAATTATCTTGATTATTATTATCAACCCATTCTTTAGTAACAGTATGACTAGTTTTCTCTACTTCATGAGTATTAGTAATAGTTAAGCCATTATCACTATAAGTAGTTGTATAACCATTTACTTTTGTTATCTCTTTAACTGTATAGTTAATTTCTTTATTATTAGTATATTTAGGTAAATTAGTAAACTCATAAGTCCAGTTATTAACATCACTTAAAGTTACAGTTTTACCTGTTTCTTTACCATTTGCAAGTAATTCTACTTCAATAGAATCTGGTCTAATACCATCTTGATTATTATTATCAACCCATTCTTTAGTAACAGTCTTAGAAATTACTTCATCTGGATCATCTAAAACTACTTTACCATTATTACCAAGAATAGTTGTTACAATTCCTTTATCAAAAGTAGTTTCATAACAATTAATATTTGTATTAGTAGCATTATTACTCTTTAGTAAAGATTCATCAACATTTTTAGCATCACTACTAATATTTCCATCATTATCATAAGAAATATTTTCATAATAATATGGATTATCTAAAGCAGGAGTATATTCTACATTTGTTTTCTCATTAGAAAAGTTATTAGTATAGAAAACATCTCCTGTTTGCGCTGACTCTACAGCTTGATCAGTTAATCCTACTTTAAATTTTAATCTAATAGGACTAATATTTGTATTATCCTTTTCTCTTATAAGATAAGGGAAAATATCTTCAGGTACATCAAATGAAACAGTATGTGTACCATCTTCATTATGATATACTCTAAGATCTATACTAGATAGATTTACATTTTCTCCTTTACTATTAAAAACATTATGATTAAAGATATACTTAGTATAAGTAGCATGTTCTTCTACACTAGTATAACCATAATCTAGTCCATTATAAGTAATAACTGGTTTTTCTTTAAGTTCCATACCAGTACCTAAAGTATCAGTAAACTTAACTGTAGTATCATTTGTTAAAGGACTTAATGTATTCTTGATTAAATCTGAAGTTATTTCTTCAAATATTTTATTTAGTTCTTCTGCAGACATCTCACCAGAGTAAGCTTTATCAACATATTGAACATCCTTAACTTCACCATTATCTACTAATAGTTCATTTAATCCACATTCAGTACCATAATTACTTAAAGTATTAATATTATTTTCACTAGGATCTAAAACAGTAGTACCTATTTTACTAATAACATCTAAACCAATTGTATAATATTTACAATCAGTATTGTAATTAGACTCTACTTTATCTTTATAAGATTTTCCAGTCATAATAGTATAGTAAGCAGCATTGGAACTTGTACTAGAACCATTACCATAATGATTACGTCCTACATTATTATAGTTAGCTGTATAATATGTCGGTTCACCATCAGATAATAAAATAATAACTGGTACCCTATCTTCTGTAGTATTATTATTTATTAATAAGTTAGCTCCTTCAGCCATACCACTTTGTGTAAAAGTTCCACCATAAACATTTACACGACCACTTTCTCTATTTCCATTACTATCTGTAACACCATTAGCAATAGAGATTCTAGAATCATTTGCTGTTAAGTAATTACCATTTTGATTACTTGTTTTATAAGAATCAAGAGAAAGTAATGTATCACTAGAACCACTAAAAGTTACAATCCCAATTCTATTCTCTTTATTAGCATTCATAATAGTTTTCATTGCCGTATTAACAGCATTAACCATATTTTTATAGCGTTGACTTCCATATAGAGACATACTACCAGAAACATCTAAAACAAAGACAACATCAAGCTTTTTACCATTTTCAACAACTCTTGATGTTTGAAAAGCTTGTCCTAAACCTGATAGAGTAACTTCAAACATATCTTCTTCTATATGGTTAACACTTTTATCAGTAACAATTTTTCCATCGTCAGCTGCAGAATTATTAAAAGAATTCTCAATATCAGATGTATCAGGGTCTGCCACTGAAATTGTGTCATAGTTAACATCATCTGCTAGTGCATGAACCATATAAGGAATATTTGCTTGACTAAAGAAAGTCATAATAGCTAAAAAAGTATAGCTTAACTTTTGAACTATCGTCTTGCATTTTCTTCTCTTCATTTTCACTTCTTCCTTTCTAAAAGATTGCTTCTTATTCTAATTATTTGATTACTTAAAGTCAACACTTTTTTAATTTTCAGATGATTTTTATATAGAAAATTGAAAATTTAGTCCAAAATCATTGCAAATTTCTAAAATTGTCTTATAATAAGTAGTTCATAGGTGATTTTATGAGAAAGAAAAAAGGGAAAAAAGTTATTTTAGGATTTATTATTGTAATAATTATAGTTTTAAATTTATATGCAGTTTATTTTATGATAGAACGGAATAATGATAAAAAAGAGACACTAGATATGTTAGAAGTAATAGATAATAATGTTGATATTAAAAAAGATGAAGTAAACTCTGATATTAATGATAATAAAACTATAGAAACAGTAGATTTAGACTTAAACAATTTAAAGAATATCAACTCTGATACTGTCGCTTATTTAAAGGTAGAATCTACTAATATAAACTATCCCGTTGTTAAGTCTAATGATAATGAATATTACTTAAATCGTTCTTTTAACAAAAATAAAAACCAAGAAGGTTGGATCTTCTTGGATTATAGAAATAATATTAATAATTTAGATAATAATACTATTATATATGGTCATAACAGATTAACTGGAACAATGTTTGGATCTTTAAAGAATCTTTTAAATAAGTCTTATCAAGAAAGTACTAACCATTATATTTACTTAACTACAGAAAATAATAGTTATGTTTTTGAAGTATTTAGTACTTATATAATTAGTAATGAAAGTTATTATTTAAAAACTAATTTTAAAAATGATACTGAATATTTAGAGTTTTTAAACACTTTAAAGTCTAGAAGTACTTATAATTTTAATATAGAGTTAAACTCTAATGATAAGATAATTACTCTATCTACTTGTAGTGGTTCTAATGATAGAATGGTAGTTCATGGTAAATTAATTTATA
>CALXAO010000141.1 GCA_944386295.1 uncultured Clostridia bacterium
AATATTTAACCTATATAAAACTTAGAACAAGTATGAAAAAGTTATTCAAATATATGTTTGTCGGTTTGATGGGATGCGCCACGTTGTCCTCTTGTTTGGACGACGCTCTTGAGACTTCACCAACCGATTCAATGTCAGGTGAAGGCCTGTTGTCTAATGCAAATTCAGCGTTGGTCCCCTTGAATGGTATTTACCGTTCCATGTACACAGCATTCTCAACATCGGGCAATACTCACCAATGCTTTGGTATCAGTGCTTATAACCTGATGGCCGACTTGATGGGTGAGGATATGATTATAGCTGCTATGGGTAGTGGTTGGTTCTGGTACGATGCACTCTATCAGGTTAAAGATATGTACTCTAGCACGGCTTGGCGTCCATACGACTTGTGGAATGCTTACTATACCTGGGTATCTAATGCCAACTATATCCTGGCTTCAGAAGAGACCATGGAAGGTGCCCAAGCTGATGTAAATTATGTTATCGGTCAGGCTTATGCCATCCGCGCTTACTCTTACTTCATGCTGGCACAGAGTTTTGCACGTACTTACAAGGGACACGAAAGTGACCCCTGCTGCCCTATCTATACAGAGCCTACAGTAGCTGGCACGCAGGGTAATCCACGCTCGTCGGTTGGAGATGTGTATAAGCAGATTACATCGGACATCAATCGTGCGGTGGAACTGTTGAATGGTACTACGCGCAAGCATATCAGCCATATCGACTATGCAACGGCATTAGGTCTGCAGGCTCGTATTGCGCTGGTAATGGAAGACTGGGCTACAGCCAAGACTGCTGCCCACACAGCCATTACTGCCAGCGGTTGCCGCGTATTGGCTCCCTCGCAGTTTGCCGGTGTGAACAGCACACAGGCAGCCAATGTGATGTGGGGTGCTGAAATCATTGCTGACCAGTCGGGTATGTATGCTGGATTCTTTACGCATATGGATGCTTGTGATGAGCGTGGAGACGGTAAATATGGTGCTACGGCTCGTAAGCAAATTAATAAAGAGTTGTATGATAAGATGGATCCAAATGACGAACGTAGAAACTGGTGGGACACTGAAAATGAAAACAATGGTAAAGGTGGCTATCAACAGGAGAAATTTAAGTTCTCTGACCGCCAGACTTGGATGGGCGACTACATCTGGATGCGTGTGGAAGAAATGTATCTGACTGCTGCCGAAGCAGAGTGCCGCCTGGGTGAAGAACCTGCGGCCATTGAAGACTTGAAAGCTGTAATGGCTTCTCGTGTTCCCGACTATACTTGCACGAAGACCGGTACTGCACTGGGTGCCTTGACCAGCGATGTGACTGGTTCGCTGCTGGAGGAAATCATTACTCAGCGTCGTGTAGAACTTTGGGGCGAATTTGGCCGTATCTACGATATCCGTCGTCTGAAACAAGGTTTTCGCCGTACGGAAGCTATGGGTTGGCCTACTTCAACTTTGCTGGCTAACCGTCCGACAACCGACCCTGAATGCTACATGTGGGTCATGACTATTCCCCAGTCTGAGTTTGACGGCAACGCCAACATGACTCCAGAGTCGGATCAGAACCCGATAGGTGACTATGCAAATTAATCTATTATAAATCGTTTAGAAATATATCGCTATGAAATATATTAATAAAGTTTCTACTATGCTTTCCCTGTTGGCGGTACTGCTGTTTGCAGCATGTAATACCGACCAGGAAGGGCCGCTCTATACCGAGCAAGGTGCAGGCGTTTCGTTCAGCAGTTCTGCACTTACATCCACGGTGGTGTCGCCCACAGACCCCAGTTTTACTGTAGACCTCTTCCGTGCCAAGGCCGGTGCGGAATACAGTGGTCAGTTGGAAATTGCGGTCTATACCAATGATAGCAAAAAAACACCGATTGAGGGATGTACTGTAAATGATTATACTTTTGCAGCCGATGCAACCATGACCCAGGCTGTAGTCAATGTTTCACCTATCGCTATCGGACAGGAAGTTGTTGTGCAACTATCTATGCCTGAAGCTTCTGCAGCTGATGTATCTGTCGGTGGCATAGCGGCCACCCAAATAGTTGTGAGCAAGGATTATACATGGAACTACTTGGGTGAAGCCTATTTCCAGGATAACTTTCTTTTCTACTGGTATAATAATGGCGTAGATACGGATGAAAATCTTATGAACCGCGTTAAGGTGAAAGTTTATGAAGCGGCAGAAGATCCTGGACGTTATCAATTCCATGATTTGTATAAGGAGTATGTGAATTCTCAGTGGGATGCGACGGAAATGGCAGGTCTTCAGAAAGACACACCGACGAGTGTAGTAACTATTTTGACCAATAAAGAAACTGGGTCCATCACTTATCCACAGTTCTCAACTGGTGTAAAATTTGCTTCACAAGGATTTAATGATCTGCTCTATATTGCCCAGACGGCAAACAACCCAAATGATTTCATTGATGGTAAGACGATTAGCATTGCGCCCTTCCTGTTGATTGGTGATACTGGACAAGGATTCGATTGTACAAATCCGGCGGGTGCATTTGTTATTACGCTACCATAAAACATTGTGTAAGTTTTGATTTTGTTATTAACTTAGGCGTGCTCTTAAATAGCATGCCTAAGTTTTTTATATCTGTTTAGTTGAGATTCCTCAGCTCCGTTTGGAATGGCAGAACGTTAGTACTTTTTCTTTTTGAAAAATTCTCTTTTTTGTTATTATCTAAAATTTATTTCCAATAAATCTCTATATTTGTCATCAATATGTAATGATTATGTATAGAAAGTACTGACAATGGCAATGAAAGAATTTGTAATTTCCGAAGCGCAGGTAGAGACTGCGGTGCTGGTGGGACTTATTACGAAAACGCAGGATGAGCGGAAGACGAATGAGTATCTGGACGAACTGGCTTTCCTGGCTGAGACAGCCGGGGCGGAAGTAGTGAAACGATTTACGCAGAAATTGGATCAGGCTAACTCGGTGACGTATGTCGGAAAAGGGAAGCTGGACGAAATCAAACAATATATAAAGGACGAAGAGGAAGCGGAACGGGAAA
>CALXAO010000142.1 GCA_944386295.1 uncultured Clostridia bacterium
TACTTTATTCATGGTAATGTTAAAAAGGATTGTCCTGTGAATAAGGCTTATATGATTACCCATACCGCGTATCTTTGGACAAAAAGCGACATTAAGGATAGGGTTCTTCAAGCTACAAAAAAGACCTCCGATAATGATTTAACCGATGAAGATTACAAAAATTATTCAATAAACAGTATACCAAGCGCCGCTTCAAAAAAGCTTTTGGACGCGAATCATAATTATACGGGCGAATATCCCGTTCCCTCCTTTAGGCGTGACTGCTATGATAGCGACAGCTATTCGCAGGGTCTGAAAAATGCGAAGGCGGCATCCTATGACGCAACGGGATATATTCCGGGCTACGGCGCGGGAGTGTATCAGGATACCTGTCTTGTAATAGAGTATATTACAACCGTATCAAAATCCACCGCCCAAAAAGAGCAAAGCACAGGTGCGTCAAAAACCATTTACGATATGAGCCAAAACCAACGCACGGTGGATTATATCATAATCCCAAAAATCGACCGCAACTGCGGCGTGGGCGCCTCGGTAGCGCCTACGCTTACCGTTACCCTACACCTAAAGGATACCCTACCGAAAGGACTAACCTACATTCAAGGCTCCTCCTACCTCGGCGGTAGCTACGAACAGGATACATTGGCGCAGAAACCGGGTACCGTTACAGGCGGAATTAATTGCGAACCGACAATCGAAACCGATTCGGAAGGAAACACAACCCTTACCTGGAGTATTACAGCGGAAAATGTTGACGTGAATACGGTTTGGTCGGGAAATCTGTATTTTTCCTGCTCTATAGGCACACCGGGCGATGAAAATAACGATGTTAAAGACGGCGACCAACTAAATAATAATATAACAGTTTGGTCAGACGGCGAACAAAAGCGCCCGTTTACAAAGGAAAACGGCAATTTAGCGGAATACGGTATTCAAATAATGAAAAACAGCGTGCTGTCTCTTTCAAAGCTTGCGGACAGTCTGGTGGTTGAAAAGGGCGATGATATAGGCTTTACAATGAATGTCGGCAACAACAGCGCAACCGCCAAGCTCGGCACGGTAATTGCCGAAACTTTACCTTACAACGATATAAACGGCACAAGCTTCAGCGGAGCTTTAAAGGTTAAAGAATTTTCCGCCGCATTGGTAAATGAAGGTGTATCCTCCCCTGTTTCGGATGGAAATTTTGCGTTTTATTACAGTACTGATGCAAGCCTTGCGGGAAATCTGGCAACGTATTATCAGACTAAGCTGAGCGGTTGCTCGACCATAGATGAAAAGAAAAATTATTTTTCAGCCAACGGCTGGACACAGCTTACCTTCAGCGAGACACCGAGCACGGTTAAAGGTATGAACCTGTATTCGGTTACAAACGATTTAAGTGTCGAATCCGGACAGATTACCGCCATTGTGGCGGTGGGAAATCTTTATGCTAATCAAACTATGAAAATGCATATTACCTTTAACCTACAGGACGGCAAGGGAAAGGACTGCCTTGTGAATTATCTGTCTCAGGACACCTTGGTTTCTTATGCAAGAACCTATATTGTAAGCCTTATTTCGTCGCGTATAGCTTCCCCCGCAAACCGCGGAAACGATGATTCAATTGATTCCGACGGTATCGCAGTATATTCCGAGGACAGAGCAACCTTGCTTAATACTTCGATAAGCGAAATTGTAATGAAACCCGCAAGCGAGCTTACCTACGGCACCGATGAATCAAAGTATTACGACAGCGGATTTTATGACAGGGGCTACGAGCTTCCCAAGTCAGGCGGATCGGGAACAACAGGATTTTACACAACGGGCGCCCTGTTATGCGGTACGGTGATTCTGAGCTTTGTATACATCCAATCACAACGTAAGCTAAGGGCAAAAGGATAGGTTATCAATATTTTAATAATATGATTTTTGCACATTCCTTCAAGATAATTTAATCAAATACCAATTAAAAGAGAAGACAAAAAGAAGAATATCAAATTGTTTGATATTCTTCCGAAAAGTCGTTGACATATTTCTGATTAGTTGGTATAATATAATTGTAAACGATGCAAGGAGGAATCGCAAAATGGCTAAAACGATGAGTGTTCACGAAGCAGCTGCTCTTTGGAATTTAACAGACAGAAGAGTGTCTTCCCTTTGTAAGGAAGGTAAGATTAAAGGCGCTAAGAAGGACGGGCGTTCTTGGCTCATTCCGGCTAATGCCAAAAGACCCGCTGATAATCGTATTAAATCAGGCTTGTATAGAAAAACGAATACACCATCAAAGCTCCCCTTGCCTATTGGGATTTCGGATTACCGTTTGGCGTCTTCGGATTATTACTATGTAGATAAAACGATGATGATTAAAGATTTTATTGATGAACGCCCAATGGTATCTTTGTTTACGCGTCCTCGCCGTTTCGGAAAGACCTTAAATATGGATATGCTTCGCACATTTTTTGAAAAGACGGACGAGGATACCTCTGTCTATTTTAAAAATAAAAAGATTTGGGCTTGCGGCAAAAAATATCGGGACTACCAAGGTCGGTATCCGGTTATATTTGTTTCTTTTAAGGATGTCAAGTGCAATACTTGGGAAGAAACATATGAAACGCTGTCAAGGATTATTCGCAAGGAGTTTCAGCGCCATAGCGAGCTTGTAACCGGTGATAAGCTTTCAGAGACCGAAAAAACAGATCTAAATAATATTCTTCACGAACAAGCGAACGAAGCGGAAATGATGATGTCTTTTTCCACCCTTTCACAAATGTTACATGAACATTATGGGGAAAAAGCTATTATAATTATCGATGAATATGATACTCCTATTCAACAAGGTCATACAAAAGGCTTTTACGATGAGATTATAAATTTTATGCGAAATCTTTTCTCAGGCGGTCTTAAGGATAATCCGCATTTGGCCTATGGTTTTATGACCGGTATTTTACGCGTTGCAAAGGAAAGCATTTTCAGCGGACTTAATAATTTGACTATCAATTCTATTTTGGATAATAAGTATAGTGAATACTTTGGGTTTACTGCGGAAGAAATTAAGGAAATGGCAAACTATTACGGAGCGGACAACAAAATTTCCGAGATTTGCGAATGGTATAACGGATACAGATTCGGTGATACGGATATTTTTAATCCGTGGTCGGTTATTAATTATTTCCGCAATAACTGTCAGCCCAAAGCCTATTGGCAATCGACGGGCAGCAACGATATTATCGGAGAAATTCTTTCTGAAACAAATGAAGATATTTATGACAGACTTAACGCACTATTGCAGGGCGAATCTTTTTTAACTTATATTGACACGGGCGTTATATATCCTCAAATTCAAAATAATTCGTCATCGATTTACAGTTTCTTACTTGTTGCGGGATATTTAAAAATAGTAAAGGTCGGTCTTTCATCCAACGGAGATTTTATGTGTGAGGTTGCTTTGCCGAACAAAGAAATTAATTTTGTTTATAACAAAGAGATTTTGCAAAAGCTCAACTATATTATCCCGCAAGCAACAGCTATTGCCGTTCAAGAGGCCATTTATTCATCAAACGCCGCAAAATTACAAGAGCTGCTCAGCAAGCTTTTAATTCAGTCTGTCAGTTGCTATGATACTGCCGGAGAAAACTTCTATCACGGACTTGTTTTGGGACTTTGTGCAATGTTGGATAATCGCTACTATATTACTTCCAACCGCGAATCCGGCACGGGTCGTTATGACATTGCTTTGTGTCCTAAAGATTTGAAGCTACCCGGAATTATTATAGAGCTTAAGGCTGAAAAAGATTGTGATGAAGAAGCGCTTCTCGCACTCTCTGAAACAGCACTTAAACAAATCGAAGATAAAAAATATGATACTAATATGAAAGCAAAAGGAATTTCTGTAATTTTAAAATACGGAGTTGCCTTTAGTGGTAAAACAGTCAAAATCAGCACGAAACAATAATCGTTTCAGAATTTACTATCATTTACCTTTACTCTTTCGCTTTTCTTTGTATGGTACTATATAAGCATAACTTGAGTGATTAATATAGAAAGCTTTCTCTTTGTTTTAGGTGTCGCAAATTTTGAGAATCATAGTATTTTCCCGACCACATACCTGACCATTTACCGTTTCGGAGTACTCAGAAGCAGTGGATATAAGAGTGTCAAAGAGAACGGTTTTCCGAACGGAAAGGGGCGGAAAAAGCTATTTTACACGGAAAGAGCCGTTGCAAGCGCGTTCACACGCAGGAGGTCGGCGGTTCGAGTTGACTTTATTTAGAAATGCATATTTACAAATTCAGAATATATTTTACAACAGCATCAATAAAGCATCAAAGAGAACCGATTTTATGAAAAGTCTGCAACAAAAGGCTTAAACGAGCGATTGTTAAACGGTTTTCCGCCGTTTAACAGCCACTCCAAAACCGAGTGCCGAGGG
>CALXAO010000143.1 GCA_944386295.1 uncultured Clostridia bacterium
CAGTGCGACCCGTTCCTTTATTGGCGGGGGCTTGCCGCACGTGACCGTATGCAGTGGCCTGCGCCTCTCTTGAATAATTCCAATCGCCGTCATTATTGCCGCGCCTGTCCCACAGCAGCGGACGGTATAAGCTTTCCGTATCGTTGTAGATCTTACCGTTTGCAATATACTCAGAGCTTACCTGCAAATCAAATGTAATCGGAGTGTTTTGGTCGGGAATTTCAACCCCCTTAAGACCGTAGCCTGTCTTGCCGCGAATTTCTATAATAACCGCATAGCCGTTTAATCTTCCGTATATACTGCCTACATCTTTATTGGGCGCGTTATCGCTTCCCGTGCTGAAATCATAGCTCCCCACAGCCGAATCAAACGCCTGATAGCCGGGGAAAACCGCAACATTATAACGCGGTGCGGCGGAAATTGTCATTTCGGGGCAGACTACGGTTGAATTTTCTTTTGCACTATGCTCAGAACAAACATAGCCCGAGCCTGTTACAACGGTTTCAGGAATTTTTCCGTCCTCTCTGTATTGCATATTTTCTGCAACTTTATTGTATTCAAGCCAGAAGGTAAAGGAAGGCCTGAAGGTATCGCCGTCATGCATACGAAGGGCTCGCACAACGATAGACAGGGTGTGTTCTGAGGCGCCGATTGCCGCTTTGTTGTCATCGTTACCTAACAGCATATAACTGCCCCGCAAAATCTGTCTACCGTCTTCAAGAACCGTGGATTCATATTTAATTTCCGAATTGGCTTGCAGCCAAGCCATAGAATCGGTTTCAAACCTTCCCTCATTCTCACTCAAGGGAAGAATAGATTCAAAATAAAGACGTCCTTTTTTGTAGCCTTGGATATTATCGTCTATTGCCGCTTGACTCAGCGCGGTTTTAAATTCCACATTATAGGTGGCAATATCAAAGGTGCGCAGAATATTGTCGTTTTCAGTTGAATCATTGCCCGCACCGAATATATAATCGGGACCTTCCAGCGTAAGGGTAATATCTTTAATCATCACGTAGGTATCCAAGTTTTCAATGTAAGGTACGGTTACGGAAAGTACTACTTCGGTCATACCGCTTTTGTCTGCCTCTGTCCACTTTTCGGCTGTGTTCGGATCGGCATAACCGACATATCCATCTTCATTGACCTTTGCCACTCCCACGGCGGGAAGTGTGTATTCATAATCAACCGCATCAATCTGTAAGGTTTTATCGGAGATTTTTGAATAAATTGTTCCGTCTGTGAATGCCAGAAGATAATATGGATATTTTACTTCTTTTTCTTCACCATTAATAATAGGTTCCCAACTTGTAAACACATTAGACCTATTCTCCATTGTAAGCTTAACGCTGTTTAAATACGGGCGGTAAGCCTCAGGAATTTGGAACTTAAAATCATAGTTTTCAATAGTAGTTAGTTTACGATCTGACGGAGCGTTTGCCAACGCTTTGTCAAACGCCAGCTTTAGAGCCTTTGTTCCGTCTTCAAGCTCTATTATCGAGCGTGTACCATCATAATCGTCAAAGCCGCATTTGGTCATACCCTCGGGTCAATTTTCCGAGTCGTCCTTTGAAAGAATTGTACCTGCTTCGATTTCCGACAAATCAAGAAGCTTCAACGTTCTTGTTTCGGCTTCGGGGCCGTCAAAGGGGGCTGTGCCCGTTTTAACCGCATAGCCCGATACGGTATCAGGGTCCGAAACAAGCGACGCAGAGCTGATATAAGCGTAATCGCCGTCTAACAGTTCCGCAATTGTACTTCCTTCCAGCGTGACCGCGGGAAGGATAAGCGCATATGTAGTGCAGAACACTGTTATAACCGCTAAAAATCGCACCGCAGATTTCCATATTCTTCTGCGGCGATTAATGTGCAAATAGCTTGAGCTTTGTGCAGAAGAATCGATATTGCAGAAAACGGTATATTACATCATACCATAACAAAGAAAGACTTGTACGCCGCAGATATTATTACATATCCGAAGCGTACAAGTCTTTGCGCTCAATATGGTTGTGAAAATCTTATATAACGCTAAAATCAGTTATAACACAGTATAATTTTTACGAAAATTTTTCGGAGTTGTGCCGCAAACTTTTTTAAAGGTTTTAAGAAAATGCTGACTGTCGTAAAAGCCGGTCAAATTCGCAATTGTGGAAATATCGTTTTCGGTGTTCGCAAGCAGTTGCTTGGCTATGGTGATGCGATAATTGTTTATATAGCTGTTTACCGAAAGCCCTGTGCTTTTCTTAAATATCGCAGAAAGATATGACGGGTGAATGTGAAGCGGTTCTGCAATGTTTTCAATTGTAAGCTTAGTTCCGTAATTATCTTTTATGTAGTTGATTGCGCGTACTACCAACGGATGAAAGTAATTTGACGTGTTGCTGTCAATTATAGGCACTAAAAAGTTTTGCCACACATTCGGTTTGACTACGGTTAAAGAATAGGAAATGCTAAAGTAGTTGGGTATGGAATACAAATAAAGCAGAATAGAGCAGGAGTGACTGCATTTAAGTTTAAAGTTAATGACGGCCTTTTGTCTGTACTTTGAAAGGTAGAGAGGATTGGAATTTTGGGAGGGGAAAAGCCAAATCTTAAATTCATCGCTGTTGGTTACGGCGAGTTTCCCGACGCTGTCGTTTATTTCTGAAGACAACTTGTTGTATTCATATACATATTCATCCGTTTTTCGCGGAATTTCAATATATTTATGCTGTGTGTTATTGGTTTGAAGCAGCTTGGCGTCGCTGTGAGTCTCAGGATTTTCCGACCATATATATACATTGCTTAACGATAGCTCAAACGGTTTCTTGCCGAGAGAAGTGATATTGGTTAAAGCTATTCCCGAAATTGATTGCATAACCGTGTTTATAATTGAAAGGCTAATGCTTAAAAGCATTATTATAATATTTTCAACCTGTCTTCGCAGAATTTCGTTTATAGAGTTTGAGCTTTCAATGGCTTTGGCAATGTCTATTATAACGTCCTTTATTGAAGGAAAATACTGTTCATAATCGGTAGGAGACATTACGTCAATCTTAATATTCAAGGGTAAATAGCTGCGGTTCAGCTCCGACGGCGATTTCTTTGACTCTTGAAGAGCATATATGTTGGATTTGATACGCAGAAGCTTGCCGCCTTTTTTGGGGAAAAAGATATATCTGTGCTTATCTTTAATTGAAGTAAAGGTATATGCGGGGTAGGTTGCGCGGCGATGAAACAATTCGTTGAAATATATTTCCGATACAGTATTATCCGAAAGGGTTATAACAAACTCGCGGCAGCCGCTGTATTCAAAAACACGTTTTTCGTCAAGGTCTATTATTTCGGCACACAAAATGTCCGCATATATATCGGGGGCGAAATCTAAATCAAAATCCAGCATGGTTAATTCTTCCATTGGCAGTTTACCTCCTTGCTGTGCATTATAGCATAGGTTAAAGGTTATTTCAATATTTGATTTTACTTTTATTATTCTATCCCTGAAATGCTTATTGATTGTATAAATATTACGGAATTATTTTTAGTGACGCATATAAATTTACTATATTAATGCAAAAAACAGGTATTTTATATGTACTTTCCTTATTTTAGCTGTGTATGTAAAAAAATAGAAAAAGTTGTATTTTACCATTTTGTATTTGGATTTTACAATACAAAATACTCATTGTATGCTATTATAATTATAATTATAATCAATGGAAATAATGTTTTGACAGTAATTTTTATGAATGATGATAATATAAATTCGGAGGAAATAATATGCGTAAATCTGTTTCGCTTTTGCTGGCCGCTTCTCTGCTTCTTTCCTGCTCGCCACTTGCTTCGGCGAAGTCTTCAGAAAAGAAGACGGAGGAGGACATGTTCCCTCTGCTTGAAAAAATAGAGTATGAAAACGCGGCGGAGGACAGCTATTCTTATTTCTTGACCCACAGCGCTTTTAAAGACGCGGTTGGGGAGGATATAGTTATAACAACTGCCGCCGAATATTCAGACGCCGACGGCGCCGAGTGCTTGGATTTTGCGCTTGATGCTCCGGAAAACGGACGATATTATTTAAAGCTTGAGTATACCGTTCCTGCTTCGGGAAGAGAGCAGATAGAACGGGGAATACGTGTAAACGGACAAACACAGTACGGTGAGCTCTCCGAGTTTATTTTAGAACGTGAGTATTACGACGACGGCGAGCCGAAAAAAGATTTCGGCGGGAATGAGATACGACCTGAGCAAAAACAGTCCGAAGCGCCTGTTACCAATTACATATATGATTATTCATACAGCTATAACGAGCCGCTTTCGGTAAACCTTAACGCGGGTAAAAACATTGTTACGGTTTATAAGCTTGCAGGCGAGGCAAACATTCAAAAGCTGATTCTTGAACCTGCGGGAAATGTAAAAAGCTATACCGAGCTTAAGGACGAAAGAAAAGCTGCGGGTATCTCCGAGGCGGGCGGCTCGGTTACCGTAGAGGCGGAAAAATGCTTAGCAAAGTCCTCGACCACTATTTATCCGATTCCCGACAGAACATCTGCCGCAACAAGCCCCTCTCAAGCAGGAAAAATAATGCTCAATACAATAGGCGCCGGCCATTGGAGCATTGCGGGTCAGTACATTAAATGGAATGTTAAGGTTGACAAATCGGGACTTTATAAAATAAGCCTGCGCTTCCGTCAAAACTCCTCGCCGGGTCAGGCGTCAACAAGAACGGTTTATATCAACAACAAGCTTCAGTTCAAGGAGGCGACCGAGATAACCTTCGGCTTTGATAGCTCATGGCAGTCGACAAATCTCGGCGGCGGTGAAGATTACCTTTTCTATCTTGATGCGGGCGACAACGAAATTAAAATGCGTGCGACTCCGGGAAGGCTTGATACTGTTCTCAGGGTTCTTGACGACTGCGTTGACGGATTTAACGCGATTTACCGCAAGCTGCTTATGACGATTGGCGCAACCCCCGACCTGCTCAGAGATTACCGCTTGGACGTGCTTTATCCCGAACAGATAGCCGCTTTCGGCACTTATGCGGATAAGCTTACGGTCTGTGCCGATTTTATCGAGCAGTACTGCGGCAAGGGAAATTCGGGCGCGGCGCTTATAAGAAGCTTTATAAGACAGCTTGAAAAAATGAACAAAGACCCCGATACTATAGTGTGATGTCGTTAGGGGACAAAACAACCGAATAGGATACAAAAGCCAGTTTTCGGTCAAAGCGATCAAAAACTGGCTTTATTAGTCCCTTTAAGTTGATTTGAGCGGGTCATCATCCGAAGAATCGTCCACTATATGGATAGTATTTTCTATCATATTATTTTTGTTTTATTGCTGCAACATATTTCTAATAGTAAAAAACATTAATCGATCTTTATACAGCGCACGGCCACACGGGCCTGGCCTCCCGGTGTGCAGGTGATGAGCGTCAAATTCCATGCCTCGCTCACCGCTTCCTCAATGGCCGTGGCCTCTATCGTTTC
>CALXAO010000144.1 GCA_944386295.1 uncultured Clostridia bacterium
TATTGCAAAGTGCTACAAGGTAGGAGGGAATGTCTGCGTTCAGATCCTCAACTCGCCGGTATGTAGACCTTTGTACTACTCCGACGTCGCTCCAGTTCTGCTTGCATATGAAGCGCGCGATGTCGTATACGTTGATGGAACCAAACAGGAAATCAGCGTCAAAGACTTAGTAGACGCCCATTGCGAAGATCGTCTCGGCAAAGTGCTGATAGCTGAGTTTATAATTCCGGCTGAGCAGTACAAAAACGCATTTTCATATTTCGTAAAGTACAGCCTCAGAGGAAGTATTGACTTCCCCATCATCAACTTCGCCGGCGTGTATGCCAATAAACATGTAAAGCTATATGTCGGCGCAATATCGACGCACGTCGTAGAGCTTGCGGAAACTCAGGCATACATAGAAAATGATGGAAAAGATTTCTCCGTCGATGAGTGCCTGAAAGTTGCGATGGACGAGATGAAGCGCAAAGACAAGGTTATACGCGAGAGTGGAATTTCAATACAGGTAAAGCGTTCCACTTTCCATTATGTGGAGACATTATTAGCCCAGCTAAAGGCTAATATGTAACAGCAACCAGTTACAACATATCTTAAGGAGGTTACTTACATGAAGAAGAGTTTCGTGGCAACATTGGTGTGTGCAGCGTCGGCGTTCATGTTACTAACAGCCGGTATGTCGTATGCGGCCGAAGATGCGCCGAAGGTGTCGACGACGTTCTGTAATATGTTGGCGACAGACCACCCGCAGAGCGTAGCGGCGGCAAACGTCCTCGCCAAAGAAATCGCCGAAAAGACCAACGGCAATTTCACCGTTGATATTCAGGTCAACGGCACGATGGGATCTGACAGCGAAACGACGGAAGCCACCATCATGGGAACCATGACAATGACCGGACCGGCGGCAGCTACACTTGCCAGCGTCGACCATAACTGGTACATCCTGGATATGCCCTACCTCTTTAAATCCAAAGAGCACGCGAGAAAAGCGCTTGACGGTGAACTCGGCGACTTCCTTTCAAAGAGTCTTGAAGAGACCTGCGGCCTGATCTGCCTTGGATATGGCGAATCCGGTATGCGCAACCTCTCGAATAACACGAAGGAAATCAAGGCTGTTTCCGACCTTGCCGGCATGAAGATCCGCGTGCTTGAAAACAAGTACCACATCGACGCTTTCAAGGCACTGGGAGCTAACCCGACCGCAATGGCCTTCGCTGAGGTATATACCGCAATGCAGACCAAGCAGATCGACGGTCAGGATAACCCCGTAACAATAACCTATACAAGCAAATTCTACGAAGTCCAGAAGTACTACACGCTCACCGAGCATATGTTCTGCGGCAACACGGTAGTCGTCAACGCAAGCTGGTTCCGTTCGCTTCCCGAATCATACCAGCAGGCTCTCAGAGAATCCGTTAAGGACATGATCAAAGAACAGAGACGCCTTATAGATGAAAACGAGCAGAAGTATCTGGACGAAATGGCGAACGCCGGCTGCGTAATCTCTGCGCTTACGCCGGAGCAGAAAGCCAGCTTCGCTGAAGCGACGCAGTCTGTCCGCGACGCGTTCGTGAAAGAATTCGGTGAAGACGGAAAGACCATGTTTGAACTCGCAGCTAAATACGAGTAAGGACAAGATTTAATTCCAGGGGCAAGGAAAACCTAATAATTTTCCTTGCCTCTTTTACTCAGTAAATCCATACTGAATAAGGAGATTTTTAGACATAATGAAAAAAACTTTGCTATGGTTGAACCGAAACTTGGAAGAAGTCATCCTTGTATTTGGAATCATACTGATGATCGTTGTGATTTTCCTCCAGGTTGTCGCAAGATATTTCGTTAATATGTCTCTCCCTTGGTCGGAAGAGCTCGCACGGTATGTGTTTGTATGGCAGGTCTGGCTTGCTGTCCCGTACACCGTAATTAAGGGACGTCATATCAGGCTTGAACTGCTTCCCGAAGTTGTAGGTCCCAAAGCGAAGTATGCGTTGGATATGGTGTTCTTTGGCGTAAGCGCAGGATTCTTCGCATTTCTTTGCATCGAATCGTGGTCGGTAACGCAGGGGATAATAAAAATGAATCAGTTAACCCCCGTTATGCATTTCCCAAAATGGATTTGTTACCTTTCCGTCCCGGTAGGCAGCGCATTAGCGGTATTCCGTTTCATCCAATACGGCGTTTTAAGGACCATGCGCTATATGAAGGATCACAACGATACCGCACTTTTTGTATTAGACCCTGACGATCCCGGATTTTAACCAAAGTATCAGGTAGGAGGTAACGAATAACATGGATTTTGTAATTCTGTTTGGCTGTTTATTCGGACTTTTAGTGTTGGGAGTGCCGATCGGCGTCTGCCTTGGTTGCGGCACACTGGCGCTTATGATATTGACCACCAATCTTTCGCCTATGCTCTTCGCTCAGGCTTGTTTTACGGGGCTTGACTCTTTTACGCTGCTTGCAATCCCCTTCTTCGTCGTCGCAGGAAGCTTCATGATGTACGGGGGTATATCCCGCAGGCTGCTTGATTTATTCAACGCCTTAATTGGGCACGTCGTCGGCGGATTAGCTTATGTTACAACAGTAGCTTGTATGTTCTTCGCAGCTATTTCAGGTTCTGGCCCGGCTACGGTCTCCGCAATCGGTTCGTTTATGATCCCTGAAATGAAGGATAAGAAATATGATCCGGCTTTTGCCGCAGCGCTCACTGCCTGCGCTGGAGCAATCGGGGTCATAATCCCGCCGAGCATCCCTTTCATTCTCTACGCCGTTGCTGTTGGATGCTCTGTCAGCGAGCTGTTCCTTGCGGGTGTTGTTCCGGGAATCATAATAGGCATATTCCTCATGATCGTCAGCTATTTCCAGGCCAAGAAATACGGCTGGAGAGGCAACGACACGAAAGCTAGCAAAAAAGAAGTATGGGCGGCTTTTAAGGAATCGATTTTGGCGATACTTTCTCCGGTTATAATACTGGGAAGCATTTATGCCGGTATCTGCTCGCCCACAGAAGCGGCTGTTTCCGGAGTCGTATACTCTTATATCGTAGGTGCTTTCGTATATAAAGAGCTGAAATGGAAACACATATCCCAGTCGATGATAGACGCGGCTTTAATCAGCGGATCTACGCTGTTCATGGTAGGTATCACGACGTCGCTTGGCCGCGTTCTCACGCTTAAGGCGATTCCTGACCATTTCAGTGCGATTCTTACTTCCGTGTCCGCAAGTCCGGTTGTGATACTGATGATGATCTCCGCTTTGTTGCTGATTGTTGGCTGCTTCATGGACAATATCTCAGCGACCATCATTCTTGCCCCTATCCTTCTGCCAACTGCTGAGCAGTGCGGACTGACCCCCGTACAGTTCGGAATAGTCATGACGATGCTTCTGGCGATAGGTTTCATCACGCCTCCTTACGGCATAAACCTTTTTGTTTCGAACCAGATCAGCGGCGTCCCGTTAATGAAAATTGCAAGATGCGCGGTACCGTTGATGATTGCGATGTTCCTTGCGACAGTTCTGACAATGTTTATCCCGTCTCTCACAATGGGATTAGTAGGTCTGCTGGCGTAAAGATAGATATTACTGACGCGGCTCATGCGCAAATCCAGCGCATGGGCCGTTGCTTGCCATTAAGGGGAGATATTTATGAAGTACAATATTCCATATTCACAAGAAATCATATCCGTAGACATTCCTGAAGGGCAAGTAGACTTCATTGGAGATATTTCAGAAACTACCGAGCTGAGCCATTGGAAAGATGTTTTATTAAAACAGCTTGACAAGCCGACATTTGGCCCGGCGTTGGATAAATTTATTACAGAAAAACAGCGTATTCTCATTTTAGTGGAGGACAATACACGACACACGCCAGTGAAAGACATTCTTCCCGTCTTGTGTCAGTATCTTGCCGGACGCGGATGTACATATGACCAGATTGAAATATTAATCGCGCCGGGGACCCATAGACAGATGACATCCGGCGAGCTGTTGGAAAAATTAGGACAATGGGTATTTGATCACAATATAAAAATCAGCCAGCATGATTCTATGAATGAACAAGAGTTGGTGCAGTTAGACGACGTATATGCCGGCGATGTAAAAATTCCTGTTTTTGTCAACAAGCGGGTTACTGATGCAGATTTGATCATAGGTATCGGCAATATTATTCCTCACCCCAACGCAGGATATTCCGGCGGAGCTAAAATTCTAGACCCTGGATGCTGTGGAGCCAGCACAATCTCAGCGACACACACGGCGGCGGCGCTTATGGGATATTTACCGCTGGGCATCGCGGAAAATGCTTGCCGCAACAGTATGGAAAAGGTTGCAGCTTCAGTTGGATTAGATTTTATAATAAATGTAGTATTGAATCACAAAAATGAAGTTATAGATGTAGTAACCGGAGACTTTATCAAGGCCCATAGAGCTGGCGCAGAAAAGGCGAAGAAGGCATATGGCGTTCCTATAAAAGAGCCTGTTGACATTCTGATCGCGTGTTCAGCTCCTTACGACATTGACTATTGGCAGTGCGAGAAAGCGTTGATAGCCGGGTATTTTGCAGTAAAACCGGGCGGCATAATAATTTTCCCCGCTCCATGTATAGAAGGTCTGGCGCACAATCATGACGATTTGTTGCACTGGCTGGCTCTTGACAGCAAAGAAATCAGCCGTCAAATTCAGAACATTTTATCTGGCAAGGCGGAAGGCGACCTTGTCGCGGCAGGTATCGCGTTAGGGGCCAGTATGGTCAGGGAAAAAGCTGATATTTATATATATTCGACAGGTCTTACAGATAATGAAATCTCAAAAATGAGATACACGCGTTTTCAAAATATACAGGCAGCCATTGATACAGCGCTAGGCGTGCGCCCAAACGCTAGAATAGGGATTCTGCCACGGGGTGGAGACTGCCTCCCGTATGTCTCTTGCTGATTAGACAGTTCGTTATCTGAATTTCCCATAGATTATTCTGCACATATTGCAGCTATAAATGTGGAGGCAAAATGCAAATTATAGGGAAGTCACACCCAATACATGACGCGCAGGAAAAAGCGGCCGGCACTGCAGGATATGCCGGGGATATACGCCTAAAGAATATGGTATATGCGGCGCTGATAAGAAGCTCCATTCCAAACGGCTATGTTGAAAATATAGATTTTTCAGCAGT
>CALXAO010000145.1 GCA_944386295.1 uncultured Clostridia bacterium
GAGGAGGCAGAGACCGGAGAAACCGGCGCGCCGGGAGGAACGTCAGATGAGATAATAGACAGCTATGTGCTGGCGGAAGTGGGCTCAGACTCGGCGCCGGAAGAGAAAAGAGACAAAGGGGAAGAAGCGGAGATTGACGACGATGAGACCCCTCTGGCCGGGCAGCAGGTTCAAAGCCGGCGCTGCGATTTTCACAGGGGGATTTTGCTGGCGGCGCTTGTGGTATCTCTGCTTTTTATACTCGACGGTTTCAGACGGAAAAGAAAAATCAGAAAACTGAAAGAAGAGCTTGAGATAAGAAAAGGAGAGTAGGGGGACATGGGAAATAACATGGCGGCTTTCTGTTTTTGGGATATAATTTCCCTGTTTGTACTCTTGGCGGTGGTTATCGGATTTGTGGTCAGAACATGGATTCTCAGAAAAGAAGAGAAGGAACTGGAGCGTGCGCTGGCAGCTCATATGGCAGATAACGCCATTCGGGGGAAATAGGAAAGAAGTGAAATTGGAAAAGAACTGAAGATAGAAAAGAGCAGAAAAAGCAGCCGTTCTCCTTTCAGAGGCGGCTGTTTTGCGGTTGTGCACCGGTTATAGGGCTCCAGACAGGGAAGAAAGAAAATAAAGAAAAATCAAGGAAAAAAACAGAGAGAAAATCCAGGGAAAAAAATGGTCAATTGAAAAAGTAAATTCCACTTTGAATGAGTAAATTTTATCTAAACGGAGGGAATGATTGATGGATTAACTTTTTAGGGGCAAAATAAAGAAAAATTCTGTACATTTTGCCCCTAAATGATTATATTAGTAGTAGAGACTACGGTTTCTGCCGGATTTTGGCGCACACTGACTAAAGATGGAATTCAGGCGGTTTTTTCGGAGTGACTGAATTCCACCCTCATGGTTAACGTATGTAAGTCACCCATCGCCAGACCCCGGCTTTTTTATTTTTGTGAAACCGCTCCTGTAAAGCGGCTGAAAGAACAGAATGGTTTATGGGGCCATTCCGCTCTGCGCGTATCAAGAGACTTTCGCGGCATAAGCAGCGCAGGCGCTGTTATTCCACGGTTCTCTTGACACGCTTGTATCCCTGCGTATACAGGCAGTGCCGATCACGGGGAGCTGAAGCACCTGACAGATGTACCGTGACCAGGATACGATTGTACGCAGGGATACCGCTTCATTACTGTTTTACAGCGCGGCAGTATCTGTGGGGCGCTGCCCCGCACCCCGGCCTCCCCGGAGAGCTGTAAGGAAATATTTTATAGCTTCATCAGTACCGGGGTCAGAATGATCTCATCGCCCGGGATCAATTCGAGGCCAAAATATTTCAGGATTTTTTCGCCATACAGGAACTTAAACATTTCATAGGGACTCTTATCGCCAAGTTCTTTTCTTTTGTAGGAATTGATATGGCTCATCATGCGGAGTATCTGCCCGTCAGAATACTGGCCGATATCGGTCCCTTTTGGGATGACCCGGCGGATGAATTCATGGTTGTTCTCACAGGCGCCTTTCTGCCCGGGAGCGGCGGCGTCGCAGTAAAAGATATGGGAACGCCGGTTCCCTTCTGCATCAAACTCAATGGCGGAAGGATTAGAGAACTCACTTCCGTTATCGCATAACAGGAGAGGGAATAATTCCATGAAGATGTCCGGACGCAGTTTCCAGTAGAGGCGGTTAAAGATATCAATCACGGACTGAGAATCATTTGCGCTGCGCTTAAAGGCGAGTTGGAGCCTGGGCAGTACGAAGTGGATGGTGAGAAGTACAGCACCGCCCCGGACACCCACGACAGAGTCCAGTTGTACAAGAGGAAGATCCGGATGTTCCAGGCGGAACTGTTGAAAATCAGCGAGGGTTCTTCCGAGCCGGCAGGATTTGTCCACTTTTACCTGGTTTTTCTTTCCCTTCCTTGGGCGGAACCTGACTTTTCTGGGCATGTCGATGTTCCTTGCGGACAGAAGCCCGTCATTGACATACTGATAAAGGGTCTTTTCGCTGCACAGAATGGAGTCCATATGGTTTGCACAGATATGATGCAGAGACTGTCCATTCTTTAAAAGCGGAGTAACGATAGAATCCAGATGCGCGAGTTCTGCTTCTGTAATGTTATAGCCCGAACGGGATTCAGACAGGATCAGCCGATATTCCTTCTGAGAATAGTGAGCTTTGTAGAAAGCCTTTTCGAGGGTACAGAGCCTGCGTTGTTTACATCCGTTGCAGACATAGGGAGGCTTCGAGAGTTTCGGACACACTTCCTTTTCATACAGAGGGCAGAGAGGGATACATTTACCGCAGAAACCACAGTGATAGTTTTTGGATCTGGTACAAAAAGAGCAGATCTGGGTAGCAGTACAGTTTTTACGGTGTGCACAGTCATTGAAGGATTTACTGAAGATGCCGGTCTTTTCAAAAACCTTGTGATTACGTATTTCCTTGGAGATAGTAGTCGGGTCTTTGTCCAGTTCAGCGGCAATAGCCTTGAAAGACAATCCGTCATCAAGAGCTTTTTCGATAAAATATCTGGATTTTAAGTTAAGGTGTTTCTGATTAGCCATAGGTGCCTCCTGTTCCGCCGGAGCAGGATGGGTGGCTAT
>CALXAO010000146.1 GCA_944386295.1 uncultured Clostridia bacterium
ATGACCGTCATCACCTTCACGACCCAATAACATATATCGCAAGCCCATATCTGCAACATAGTATTTAGAGTTTGTTTTTAACAGTTGTTTGCCTTTTATATCGTATCTGTCCGCTTTATACATGACAAAAGTATCCAGCAAAGATTCTACATAGCTATCTATTGTTGCAGAATCTATTTTTATTCCGGCATCAGTTTCCAAAGACGTTTTTATTTTAAGTAAAGACGTTTCGCGTCCTATATTGTCAAACATAAACTTTATTACTCTTTTTAGTCTGGCTACATCTTTGATTTTTTTGCGTTCAACTATGTCTTTCAGCACGATTGTATCCAATATTCCAGATAGAAACTGACGTACTTGTTCGCTTGCTATTGGTTCGTTATAAGGTATGTTTGTTCGTGCAAACTTTAATAGTTGCACCGTGTACGGAAAACTGCTGTTGTGCAAGTAATCTTGAAACATAGAATTTATATTATTGTGTCTTGGGTTTAAAAATTCTTCGCGTGTTGTGGCCGTCCACATCCCGACTTGGTGTACGTTATATGCCATTACATATTCAGAAAAAGATAAAGGTTGCATATGTATGGTGATATAACGTCCAGAAAGAAGCGTTGCTAGTTCGCCAGAAAGCATTTTTGAATTAGATCCTGTTATATATATGTCTATGTTTTCGCGTAATCTAAGACTGTTTATGGTCTTTTCAAAATGTTCAACATTTTGTATTTCGTCCAGGAACACATAATTCATCTTACCAGGAACAACATTCTTCAATATGTGATCATGCAGTTTTTTCCAATCTAATAAGTCTGAAAAATTTGCGTCTTCAAAATTTATCTGTTGTACCTGAGCATCAGATACCCCATAATCCAAGAATAAGTCTGTTTGAAACAGTTGGAACAGCGTGGATTTACCACAGCGCCTTATTCCGGTTATTACTTTTATAACATCTGACTTATCGCGCCAAGCTTCAAGTTGTTTGATATATTGTGGGCGCGGTATCAATGTTTGTATAGCAGACATTTATAATCCTTTTTTTGGATTATAGTCAAAAAAAATCATTTTTCAAGAAGTTTTTATGGTTGTATTCCAAAAACTTTATAAAATTGCATATTTTTTTAGAATACAGACCGAAAAAGTTTTATCTGCCGCTTCTGCCGTATACTACTTTGAAGTTCCAACGCTTTTTGTCGCGAATTGAAAAGTGGGGCTTGTCAGAATCTATTATCAGGACTTTTTTACCAATCCAAATACGAAAATAGCGGGCTTGGATGTGATTTATTTTAACTCTTTTGTTAGTCCTGCTTTCAGTGCCGTCGGTATATTCTATTTCGCTGCTTTGGCCAATACCATATTTGTTGTTATCAAAGTCCAGACCATATTCGTTAAATATTTTTTTAATTTCAGCCATAGCTAGTCCCTTGGTTGTATATAAACTATCACAGGCATACCACAATGTCAAAGTTGGGTAATATTGGCGCATTTTGGTTTGTTTTGTGTGGAATGGGGGCTGAAATAAAGTTCCCTGTTATTCGCAGATAATTCCCTGATATAGTCCAAAAAATTCCCTGTTATTTTTGTAGGGAATGTTTGTGCGGAATAGGGTAAAAATACCGAAAATCTGCGGACGTGTTCTAATCTAGGTTGTGTAAAAGTTGCCAAAAGTACCGTTTTTTTGCAAAAATTCCCTGTTTTTCCCTGTTTTTTTTATGATTTTGGCTGTTTTGATTGTGTCTTTGACGCAGGTCTTTCATAAGCCAAAGGTAAAAGATTACTTGCACCGCCAGGTATAATAAAATGCCCCCCGCGGGGCATTTTATTATACCCAGTGAAATGAAACGGTACGCCCCCATCGCAATCGCAGATTGCGATGGATTCGAACCGCCGCAAAAAGGCGGACGGGCGTACGCCGGTTTGCGCGAATGCGCAAATTCAGTATGGTATTCATAGCACACACCAGGGTTGTGACCAGGTTTTCGCCACTGCAAAATGGGGTGTACACGCTGGCGCGGCACAGGCGCGCATTTAACGCGTACTGTATACATGCTGAAACGTCAACAGGGGCAAAAAACTTGACTTTTACAAAAATTACTATAACCTATGAACCAAACAAAGGGTCGCCGATGAACCGTATATAAACTTATTATCTTACCAAAATACCCGAACTAATCGGGGCGGTCAAAGTTTATATAAAAGGCAACCTTATGAAATCTATTTCTTTATTAAATATCAGTTTTGCATATTCTGGATCAGACGATTTATTCACAGATTTGTCGTATTCTTTCGGCACAGATAAAAAAGTCGCCATTATCGGTAATAACGGGGCGGGAAAAACTACATTCTTAAAAATTATTTCTGGTGATTTACTACCTGATTCTGGGCGCATTGTTCGTAATGCGAAATGCTATTTATTGAAACAAATTAATACTGATGCAACAACCAGTGGCGGGCAAAGTCAGCAACTGGCACTGACCTGTGCATTTGATTCTGGGGCTGATATTTTGTTGTTGGACGAGCCGACAAGCAATCTGGACGCTGCGAGCCGCACGGAATTTTTTAATAAATTGCGTTCGTATCATGGTGGTGCGGTCATTGTATCACATGACAGGGAATTACTAAATCAAATGGATGTGTTGATGGAATTACATAATGGCAAGTTATCTGTATTTGGTGGTAACTATGATTTTTATATCGCCCGAAAAAGACAAATGCAAGAAAACTTGGAATCAAAATATACAGATGTCCAGAAAGAAATCGCCAGATTAAACGCAACAATCACAACAGCCCAAAATATGCGCCAACATCATGAATTCAAACAGCAGAAAGATAAAGCCAACAAATCTGCCGGGTCAAGAATAGAGGTAAATGCCCTGAAAGGCAAAAGTCAAGAGACCGAAGCAAAACGCAGAAAGTTAATACACGCAAAACTAAACAAGCAATTAGAACGTGTTGCTGAATTATCAGCACAAATGCGTAATGACACAATAAAAGTCCCACTGCCAAGCGTCAAAGTTTATGATAAAGAAATAGTCAGATTAGAAAACTTGCATTTTGCCTATGGCAACCAAATGATATTTTCAGATTTTAATTTTACTATGCGAACTGGTGAACGCGTCAGATTGCTTGGTAATAACGGGGCAGGGAAAACAACATTGCTGAAATTGATAAGTGGTGTTTTACGCCCATCGGCGGGTCGTATAAAAGTGCCAAGAAATGTTGCATATCTAAATCAAGACCTGTCTTTGCTGGATCACGATAAAAGCGTTGTCGAAAATATCGCAGAATATGCAGGTATTTTGATGCATGACGCACATGTTATTGCGGCAAATTTTGGATTCCGCGGTGATGCATCTAAAAAGAAAGTTGGCGTTTTATCGGGTGGTGAATTATTAAAAGCGACATTGGCCGCAGTAATTGGCACAGAAAAACAGCCAGATTTATTGATGCTGGATGAACCAACTAATAATCTGGACATAAAAAGTACAACGGTGCTGGAAAATGCGCTTGACCAGTATCGCGGTGCAATTTTAATTGTTTCACACGATGCAGCCTTTATAAAAGGATTGCATATAGATAGGTCAGTGATTATCCCAGGGTGAAATAAAAAATCCCCGTTGGTTATATCCTGTCAACGCTGTTGTGATCCGACCAAATCATAACTGTTGCGTAACATTGCGTAAATCTGGCTTAGTTCAATTGACCCATCCAGCAATATTGACACCCATGTTCCGCCCATATGATAACCACGCAAAATGCCATCGCGTTTGTCCAGCAAAGAATACAGCCCCGGCGCGCATTTTACATTCAATATATCAACAATCTCATCACCGTCCATCCCCAATCGCACGCGTGGCACATCCATAATAATCCCATACCATTTGCGATTATCGCTGCGTCGTAATACCGCATAATTTGGATCGCGCGCCCACAGATATTCGGGTTGCGTTTTATACATTTTTGCGGCGTATTTTAAAATATCATCGCGATATGATTTTTTCATAATTATTTCCAATTGTTATTCAATGATAATATGATACAGTAAACGATTATGGAATCAAAAACAAATGTTATGCGAATTCTGGACGCACGCCATGTGCCATATAAATCATATTCATATGTTGGTACTGGCGCGACAACGGGCGCAGAAGTTGCGGCAATGTTGTCTCAAAATCCAGCACAAGTATTTAAAACATTGGTAACGATTGCGCGTTCTGGTCATAACTATGTTTTTATGATTCCTGTGTGTGCAGAATTGGATTTAAAGCGTGCCGCGATTGCGGTTGGTGAAAAATCAATTGATATGTTAAAATCGCGCGATTTATTGGGGCTGACGGGCTATATCCACGGCGGATGCAGCCCAATTGGCATGAAAAAACAGTTCAAGACAGTTATCGATGCGTCCGCACAAAATTTTGATACAATAATTTTCAGCGCTGGCAGAATAGGGTACCAGGTTCAGGTTTCTTTATCCGATTTAGTAAAAATTATTCCATTTTCTTTTTATGATATTTGCGTACAACAGAATTAAAGAATTCCAATATATCGCGTTGAACATCTGCATAATTTATTTCCATTAATAATTCGTGCCGTGCGCCTGGGTATATTATTAATTGCAAATTTTCCACCCCGCCAGACTTATACATTCGATATAAATTTGTTGCCAGGTGGCTGTTCATACTGACTAAATCACGACTGCCACTGATAATTAATATTGGAACATTTGGATTTGCATACCCATTTAATTTTAACAAATTTTTAAACATTGAATAATAAAACCCATATGAAAAATATTTTGCGCGCATTGGGTCGGCATCATGTGCCGCAGCCTGGGCGGTGTCGCGGGTTAATTTACTTGCCCCATGTGATTTGCCGCGTATTGGTGAAAAGAATTCAATAAATCGTGCCGGGGCATCTGGTCCAAACAGTTTTGTTCCAATCCATGCAACCATGCATGCCAAACATAAAAATGCCTTCGGATATTTCGCTGACCCAGACAAGCAAACACCTGCATCAAACAAGTTTGGTTCTTCGATAATACGCTGGGTTATAAAACTGCCATAACTGTGTCCAAATAAAAATAATGGTAATTTATATTTTTGCTTTAAATATTGTGTAATCGCCAGTTCGTCTGATGCAATTGATGCGAACAAGTCCGGATCGCCATCTGGCATTCCAATTTTTGATATATCGCGCGCAGTGCGCCCATGCGCACGATGATCGTCCCCAAATACGATATAGCCGTTTTTGTTCATAAATTTTGCGAATCTGTCATATCGGCGAACATGTTCATCCATACCATGAATTATTTGAATAACACCAATGGGATGCTTAACATTATCCCATAAAGAACAAGCTAATTTTTTACCATCACGTGCAGTAAATGTTAAATTTTTCATACAGTACGCCTTTCGTTCACTGTATTTTATTCTTTATTTTTATATAAATTTACAGGTTTGTATTCTTGTAATTTTATGCGTTTTCGCCCGCAATACGACCACTAGCCCATGCCCAGTGCAGATTGAATCCGCCTAAATCGCCGGCAATGTCTAAAACTTCGCCGGCAAAAAATAACCCTGGTTGCAATTTTGATTCCATTGTTTTTGATGAAATCATGTCTGTATCAACGCCGCCACGAACAACCTCTGCGCTTTGCATACTGTGTAATTTTATTTCACATTTTGGTATGACGATATTTGTTGCTTTGCCAGATATTGCGCGCAATTCAGAATCTTTATAATCCGCAATATTTTTTTGCTCGTTACATATCCATTTTGCAATGCGTGTTGGAATATATTCTGATAATATTGTCGATATACTGCGTCGACCATTTGTGGTCTTTGCTTTGCGTAATGTTTCATAGATATCTGCGTCTGGAATTATGTTTATATGAACATCATCTAAATTACGAACTGTTGCACGATATACCGCGGGACCACCAATGCCAAAATGCGTTATCAGCATTGAATCACGAATAACTTCATTCCCGATTTTTATTTCTGCATCAAATGAAATGCCCGCCAGATCATCGGGGAAAATATTTGTTTTTATTGCACACAGGGCGGGGCGTACAGGTATAATTTTATGACCAAATTGCTTTGCAATTTTATATCCAATATCTGAAACGCCGACCGCCGGAAAAGACACACCACCCGTTGCAACAATCACAGATTTAGCACAAAATTCGCCACGCATCGTTTTAATAAAAAATTTTCCATCATTATATTTAACATCTGAAACCGGTGCATTCATTATAAAGTCTGTACCATGGGCATCGTTAATTAATGCGTTTACAATACTGTCTGCACCATTGGCGGCAAAGTATTGCCCAGATGATTTTTCAACCCATTTAATATTATGATGTTGCGCCCATGCCAGTATGTCATATGGTGTTATGCGGCTGATTGCGCTGCGTACAAAGTCTGGATTTTTGCCAAAATATCTGTTTGCTGCCGCGGCGGCATTGGTGAAATTGCATCGTCCACCCCCAGATATAGCAACCTTGCGCGCAGGCGATTCCCCCATATCAATAATTGCCACGCGGCGTGCGCGTGATACAGCAGCCGCAGCCGCCGCCAACCCCGCCGCACCCGCACCAATAATGATTACATCATATTTTGTCATGTATAACAGTATATAAAAATGTATAAATAAAAATCTATAATAAAAAATCCCGCATGATTGCGGGATTTTTTATTGTTTACGGCCACATTGTATAGCCTTCTTTACATGTGCGGACACATTTCTTGCGACTGTTGTCCCAAACCATGGTTCCTGTTTCGTCTTCATATTCTTCTTGTGGACAAATTGGAACACATTCATTGTTTTCCAGATTATACAGTTCACCTTGATACATACATGCCGCAATTTCACAGCCCTTTACATAACTGCTGGCGGCTAATTCACCCAAAACACTGTATTTGTTTTTACATTCGCCACATTGTTTTGTGCGTTCATTTGTTTCAGATGGATCATTTGTATATCCTGGGTCGCAATATGTTGCGATACATTCGCCCCATTTATTGGCATCTGTATCCCATTCTTTATATCCCGTTCCATTTTCAACAGTACATGGCTGGGTATCTGATACGCATGCATTTGATGCAATGTGATATCCGTATTCGCATTCTTTTACCATACATGGTCCGAATGCATCTTTGGCATAATCCCATTTTTGTTCTGCATATATTGCATCAGGGATGCTGCATTCACGAATATCTTCTTCGCATCTGTCGCCATTTGGATGATATCCCAACACGCAAGACGCAACCTGGCATATACCTTCATCTTTATACGACAGGGCGAATTCACGATCGCATGGTACACACACGCCATCTTGCATTTCATATCCCCCAGTGCATGATGTTTCGACACATACGCCATCAATGATTTCGCATGGATTGCCTGTATCGGATTCACCGCGGTATTCACATTCAGATGGATAGAACGCTTTGTCACTAATCGGAATTGCGGTTCCATTAACGATTTCGTATTCTTCGCATTTCTGATAGCATCCAGTCTCATCAGTCGTCCCCGGCAGCGAGAATTCCCAATCTCCGTTGCCTAAATCCGCGCAAGATTTAATATCTTCGCCCGGGTTGCTGCCATCACAGAAACTGCCTTCTGGACATTCGACACATTCACCACCGTCCAGTGTGTATCCTGCCTGGCAGCGTGCGATTTCACATGTGTCTGTGCTTTGATAATAATCACGCCCGGTCATTGCGGCAGCATTGTCTGCCATGCTGCAATTTCTGTAACACATTGCGACATCTGTTGTACCCGCATCAGAATTTGGATATTGACCACCGGTTAATTCTGAACATGTATTTTGCTGACCGTCTTCACATACACTGCCAGCAGGGCAATTGATACATTCATTACCAACTTGTGAATATCCTTCATCGCACATCGTAACATTACATGTCTGACAGTTTAATGTATACGCGCTATCAGATTCATTGTAATTACATGTCTGTTCACCCGAACCGTTGGCAACATCACATGCCATATCTGCACGATAACATTCTGACGCTGCGGCACTGGTTGTGCCATTGGTTTTTCCACCATCAGGACACTGATGCCGTGTCATATCTATCGCTGGGCTGTAATAATTCAATCCAACTGCAACGCAATCTGTGGTTGTTTGTAATGCGTCATAGTAGTACCCGGCATCGCAACTGGTCATTGTGATGTTTTCACATTCCGATGAATAAATCGCGTCATCACCTTCGCCACTGGTATAGAAACATGTTTTTTCACCTGCGCCGTGCAGTGCGTCTGTGTACGGCTGACCGTCTTTGTTGCATCGTCTGATAGATTCTGCATTTTCTTCATATGTCGTACCGCCTGCTGGACATTGATAGCGATCTGTATCACCCGGGTCGCTGTAATAGCCCTTGGTAACAATGCTGCAGTCTATGTCATCTGGGGATTCCAGATAATATCCACCCCAGCAAGAATTAATTACCTTGGTATCACAGTCGCGCTGATATACCGCATCTGCGCCAGCACCACTGGAATAGAAACATCTTTGTGTTCCAGAACCATATATTGCTTCATATGGCAACCCAGTTTTGAAACACTGTTGAACCATTGTTGATGTATCAGATTCCGTATCGCCACCATTTGGACATGCTGTGCGTTCAACTGTTTCATCACCACTGTAATATCCATTGCCCACAGGATCACAGTCTGGGATTTCTGCATCTGCATCCGCCAGCCAATACCCGGCATCACATGCATCAATTACGCGATCTGTACATTTGGCTGTATATGCGCTGTCATCTGAATTATAACTGCATGTCTGTGTGCCGTCGCCATGTGTCGCGTTATATTCCAGTTTTGTTTTATAGCAATCTGTAATTGCTGCTGCGCCGGTTGCAGACAATCCCTGGGCAGGGCATGCATGCAAGCCTTCTGTGATACCACTGTCGGTTGCGAATTCACCACCCGGACAGTAATTATTCGCCGTGCATGTTTCGCATTCTGAACCGTTACCGGTATAGTATGTTCCCGGGGCGCAGTTCGTTGTTCCCGCCGACCATCTGGCATATATTGTTGCCGGGGTTGTCGTCGTAAACGCCAGGGCGTTTTCATTTGTTTGGAATTCACCGCTTGTGCCAACCAATTGAACCCCACCCGATGCCTGTGAATAATAACCCGCAAACTGATAACCGGCTTTTGTTGGTATGGTTGTCATATTCGCAATTGGTGCTGTTGCATCTGCATTGCTGAACCAGCCTGTTGCATATTTCAAGTATACCACGTTTGGTGCGCCGTTAACATCTGCATCATTATGATCCAGGTTAACAGTATAAACATTTGGCGTCCAAACTGCATATAATGTTGTATTTTGCCCTGTGCTGGATATATTGGTTGCCACTGATGTTCCCGCGTCATAGCATGGCGCGCCACCATTTGCATTTGAACACCACTTTCCAACAACGGTATATCCTGGGCGTGTCAGACCACTGGTTGCCGGCAAATCACATTTACCACTGTCAAATGTGCATTGCACACTGTCTGCAACAGATCCTGTGCCGCCATTTTTATCCAGGGTAATTGTATACTGGTTTGCCACGCACGACGGTTTTGCCGAATTATTATTTGCAACCGTGTATCCCGTATTACATGTCACCGCAAAAGAGCAGGCGGCATATGCACTGGCGCTGATACCGTATACAGTGTTATTTTCTGCGGCAATTGATGACGAATTCGGAACATCGATTTCGCACGCCATATAACAGTCTGTATAATTGTCGGCATTTTCTGTTGATGCCACACCACCACCGGTTGGATTTACCGGACATGCTGTTTGCGTGATATCGCCATCTGGACTGTAATATCCGCTTTCCGTGCTGGAACACATCATGCCGCTGTTGTAATAGTATCCCGCATCACAGCTTTTAACCGGCTGTATAACATTACAGTAATCATACTGTTTTGTTGATGTTTGATAATTACACTTAACATCTGCTTTACCGTGCAAGAACTTTTCATAGTCTATGAATATCTTGTAACATTGTGTTACAGATGTTGAACCACGGTCGGCTTTTCCACCATCTGGACATGCGATTGGACCGCTGCCGTCTGGTGGACAGTAATGATCTTCTGGACATTCATCAGAATCACCCCATACGCACGACGGATTTTCACTTGGGCTGTTTTGCGGCACATAGTTTTCATCACATTCTGCACGATATGTACATGCTGGATACGCATTGCCATTATAGTATTTGTTACCAGTTGAAATACCTTGACCATTATCAATATCCAATGTTGGTTCGCAAACGCGATAGCAATCTGTTATCGCACCCGCACCAGCATCAGATGTACCACCCACTGGGCATTCGTGT
>CALXAO010000147.1 GCA_944386295.1 uncultured Clostridia bacterium
ATAATAAAAGTAACACAACATAATGAACTACTGTTGATACTAGTTTTAGAGTTACACTTGCACTCACATTTCCTACTTCTAATTGCTTTTCTGAAATCTTAGTCATAATTGTTAAACCAAAACTTATGACTACTAAAACAGTTCCAACTCTAATTACTTTTATTATCTCTGGACTATTTAACGTTTGAATTATTATATTTGAAACATTCATTTCAATTCCCCCTTTATATACCTTCACAATATTCACAAATACCTTCATTGCCCCAAATTTTATTACAACTTATTTCTCTACCACATGTTTCACATTCTCTTATAAAATTATCTGAACACTTACTACAAAGACCATCACCGTCTACATATTCTTTAACGGTGATTACCATACCACATACGTTACAATATACATTCTCTAAGTTTGCTACACTATACATATAATCACTTCCTATTCATCTATTAACATTTCTAAATAACCATTTACGTTTGCAAATAAATCATCAGCTACAATTAAATCTGATACAGCTTCTTCAAACGCATCTTCAAGTAACTCTGATCCACCACCTATAAGCATTACAACTTCTGTTGATATTGGATAGTTTAATTTAAGTTCATTATAAATCTTTTGGAATAGATATTCTGCTGATTCTATTGCAAAAGATATGTCTTGTTCTTCTCCTTCATACCAAAAACCTTTGTTTAAATAATGTCTAACCTTTTCTAAATCAATCTTTACGTCTATATACTGTTGTTCTAATGATTTCTTTATAGCATCGTATATATGAATAGTACCAATGTTTAATGATGTTAGCTTAGTTGCGGTACAATCTCTTATTAAACATATATCAGTAGTACCTCCACCAATATCAACCACAACTACATCCCTATCAGCTATATCTATTTGATATTGATTAGATACATGTTGAAATGCTGATATTCCTTCTGGATATACATTTACAGTAGTTATTTGGATTACTCTAGGTTTGTCATTGTATATAACATTATGTTGAGTTTCTTCTAATAGATTTATTAACTCGCCTGAACACTTCTTGATTTGATTAAGTGGAAGTCCTACAGCTAATCTAACAACCACATATTCATCTTTATTAGACTTACATATACCAGCTAATAGTAGCGGTAAATAGCTTGATTTATCAAATTTCTTAGCTTGAATCTCATATTCTCCTTCACCAATGTAGTAAGTTACACCATTTATTTTGATTGTATCGGCCACACTATTATATGGCATGATGTCAGTAACTTTTGAAGGTATTAAATTCCCCACACTATCCTTAAATAAGTAATTTCCTATATCTGCTGCATAATAAAATTCATTCATTTTTAATTATCCCCCTTATTTTTAGTTAAAACTTTATTTTAGTCTTAGTTTTTACTGTATTATTAACTTTGTTATCAACTATATTATTAAAAGAGTTATTATTAAGATAAAACTCTATACAATCTTTTATAAAATTACTTTTATCATTTTTACTTTGAACATATTGATATAATCTTTGATCACGTTCGTTATGTTTAAACGACACATTGATACGTTTTGTTTGCTTTATCATTTTCTTACTCTCCTTTGTTTATTGTTATACTTTAATATATGCGTAAAAGTGAAATTTGATACACATTTTTACTCATTTATGATTAAAAAAAATTTAAGCATTTTTGGGACAAAACACTTAAATTAACATCAATTTATTTAAAATAACACACCTCTTATATTTTTAAGCTCTGTATTACAATAGATTATATTTATATGACGAAGTGTTATCTTTTCATCTTTTAAATCAGTCATAACTATCAATCTAGGCATTGTATTCCAGTTTTTTTCTTTCATTATCACTGATTTAATGTCTTTATATTTCAATACACAATCTGAAATCTTACCACTTCGTTGAACTTCTAAAAATGCACGTCTTATAACACCGTCATTTCCTTTGTATTTGATGTAAGCATCTGCAATGATGTTTCCTATCATATAAGTTGGTTTGAAGCTAAGAACCTCGATTTGAGCTTCTAACATGGTAGCATAGAAATCACTTACCATTAAGTTATGAGTTAAAATCTTTTTACTAGGTTTCTTAGTATCAGTTGGGTAATAGATATATCCTGTATATCCATTCCCTTCTTTATATCTTGATCTATTTACATATGAATATTCATGTAAGAATTTCAATCTTCTCATACACACAGTTGGATGTAAATTTTTAAAAAATGCTTTACCAATCTGATTGCTATTCGTTACTTTTGTATCTTCAATGAATTTGAGAACTTGTGAATCCCTAGGCTGTAATCTTTTATTCAAATCCATATTTTACACCTCGTTTTAATATTTTTTGCTAAAAGTAATTTAGATATATAATATAGATATGTAATTTATATTGATTTTGTGCATGATTTAAGGGTAATTTACCTATCTAGTTTGGTTTTAATTTAGATATATAGATTTTATTTTTCAAACATAGACACCAACTTTATAGTATTTTCAATGGTTTGAGGTGTTTTTTTCGGCGAGTTTATAAAGGGAGAGAAACGACCGTCCGAAGGGAGAGGGAGTTTGAGGGAGAGGGAACTATGGAAAAATTTAAAAAATCATAATCTATTCATAGAAATAAATGGAAAAGAAAAAACTTCCTAAATTAATAGGAAGTTTATGGAGTAAATTCAATAAAAATAAAAAAATATTCAATATCTATTATACTAAGGAAATTTTAT
>CALXAO010000148.1 GCA_944386295.1 uncultured Clostridia bacterium
AAATACATATGGGTTCTGGATTTCGCAAGCCCCTCCAGAAGGAGGACCTGATGAAGCTGCCGCCGGGAAGCCAAGTCCATGTGAATACATGGGTTATCGGAGGAACTGGTGGTGTGATTTATCCGGACGCGCCGGTCCTCGTTGTCGGCATCAAAGAAGATGATTTTGTATTCATCTATATTGACGAAAACGGCGTCGGCAAGCAGGGACGCCTGGACCTGAAGTATTATAACCATACCTGGGATGCCACCGCCAAGGACGGGTTCCTGGTCAAGACCGCTGAAGGATGCCTATGGGCCATACCAAGCGAGGAGGACAACGGGGTTTTTATCAACCGTCTAACCGAATCCGGACGGGCCGAGGGATACCTGGCGCAGACCATGTATTGCTCGAAGTCAGCGTCCCTATGGTCCAATTTCTTGGATAACAAAGAAAATGACATCGAAGCCAAGAGGGTTCCACTGGACCGGGTAAAACCGAAGCCTTCCGTCAAGGCCCCTGTCAGCAGGGAAGCTGTTGTAGCGGCGCCCGATGATTTTCGGGTAACTGCAGGGTTTACTACCTATATTATGGAAGGCGGAGAGCTGAAAAGCCGGGTATTTCATGCGAAGGGGAGAAGCAAACAATCAATGACCCACCGCCTGTAGAGGCGGGGGTTTGCCGAAAGGCAGACCCTGATTGATTACCCTCAGCGGCTGGCAATCTAAGCTGCCGGAGTCCCGCTCCGTTATCCGGGAATGCATTGTCCTCGGGCAATGTAGATAGGCACCAGTGGATGTAGCTCCTTCTGGGGCGCGCCCAAGTCTGCTGCTCTGCGGCGTACGGTTAAACGCAAAAGGAGGCGAACAACCAATCCCTGATGGGTAGGGGCAGTGCTGTACGCAACGAAACCTCGGAATAACATTGGGTATGGGCACCTAACAGGCTTCGGCCTGAGCGGCTTTCTCAGTGTAGCCGCTGTCATTTATTTGGAGAAAGGAGTCTCGCACCATGGTATATGTGCAAAATCATCTTGGTCAGCCGCTGATGCCTACACAGGACCACCGCAAAGTGCGGCTCCTGCTCAAGTCTGGCGCCGCCGTTGTTGTGCGGCGCACCCCGTTTACCATCCGGCTGACCACCAGAAGCAAAACCTATGTCCAACCAGTCACCCTTAGCGTGGATGCCGGCAGCAAGAAAATCGGGTTGACCGCAGCGACCAGGAATCGAGAGCTTTTCGCTGCCGAAGTGATGCCACGCAACGATGTGGTGAAGCTCATGTCGGACCGCCGGGAACTCCGGCGGAGCCGGCGCAACCGGACCACCCGCTACCGCCAGCCCCGGTTCGATAACCGGGTCCACGGCAAGCACAAGGACTGGCTGGCCCCATCTGTGGAAGTCAAGATCCAGGAGCACATCACCGCCATTAAGCGGGCCTGCAGGCTGTTGCCGGTCAGCAGAGTAGTCGTGGAGACCGCCGAGTTCGACCTGCAGATGTTGAAGGCCGTCGCCGCCGGTAAGCCCGTGCCCCAGGGGGAGGACTACCAGAAGGGGGAAATGTACGGCTTCTATAACTCGCGCCAGTATGTTTTCTTCCGCGACGGTTACACCTGCCAGTGTTGCGGGGCGAGCAACAAGTCGCTGCGCGGCGAAGCTCGCAAGAAAGGGCTCATCTTCCACACGCATCACCTGGAGAGCCGCAAAACCGGTGGAGACGCCCCTGATAACCTAGTGACCATCTGTGACAAGTGCCACAAGGACTTCCACGCTGGACGGCTCACCAATGACAAACTCAAAAAGCGGCGCAGCAAATCGACCCGGGACGCGGCCTTTATGGGTATCATGCGCAAGACCCTTATGCGCCGGCTGCGGGAAGAACTCCCAGTGCCGGTGGCAGAGACGAAGGGCTATGTCACCAAGGCTACCCGGGAACAGCTGCTGAAGCTGCCCAAGAGCCATACCAACGACGCCCTGGCGATCGCCATGGGCCGCGATGGGTTTGGCATCCAGGGTGTGACCTATATCCCGCAGGTAGACCATATTTACCAGATGCGGGCAGTACGCCACCACAACCGGCAGCTGCACAAGGCAAACCCAAAGAAGGGCGGCGTGCGCCGGAGAAACCAGGGGCCCAAGCGAGTGCAGGGGTTCCAGCGTTTCGACAAGGTGCTGTACCGCGGCAAGGAGTGCTTTATCTGGGGCCTGCGTACCAGCGGATACTTCCAGCTCAAGCAGATCGACGGACGCAAGGTCCACGAGTCCGCTAAGGCCAGCGAGCTTGTCCTGCTGGAGCACAGCTCTGGATACCTAATTACTTAGGATAATTTAACTACGAAAGGAGAGAAGGGCGATTCCTCTCCCACCTGCAGAGGTGGGAGTATCCTCGCCCGACTTTGATGAAAGGATATTATTCGCTGGGCCTTACCGGCTACGAGGTCGATATCATCAATCAAGACCATGTCCGCTGGATCTTTGTTGGTACCAACCGGGAGCAGATCGCTCATCGGGCCAGGATATACCACACCGCTGGCGGCCGCGCCTATTTCAATGCCAATGGCCGGCGCATCCATCTGGACGAGTGCCTGCGCACGGATATTTGAGAGGAAAGGGGATAATAAATCATGCTTAAAACATTTGTGCTTGACTCGCATCAGCTGCCAGCCTTGGCAACAGGAGACCGGGTATTAGTAGACTCTCTTGAGGGTCTATCCACGGAGTTTGGATACACCCCGGCCCTCACAGTAGGCGTTCGGCGGGGAAACTTCGTGTTTGTCTACATCGGGCCAAACGGGGAAGCCCTGCAGGGCGAGCTGCCGCTGAGCACCTATGGCCGCCAGTGGAACCTGCACCTGGAGGACGGCTTCCTGATCACCACTCCGGAGGGCATCCTGCACGCCTACTCCAAGAGGGATCCCGAGTACCCTGGCATCGCGGTGGATCTGTACCGGTCGGAAGACGCCCAGCCGATCACTCTCTCGATAACCGAGTACACTCCGGCGGGGGAGGGGCTGTGCGGATATGACGCCAGCAACCCCGGTCTGTCCCAGCAGGAAATTGATGAGGTTCCGGTGCAGCGCATCGAAACCGAGGATGGGAAGCCGGTCTCCAGCAAGGACGGGATCACTCCTGCCAATGCTGGCAACTACCGGATTTCTGCCGGCCTGGTTACCCGGGCATGGGAAGATGAGCTGAGCGATGTGGACAGTC
>CALXAO010000149.1 GCA_944386295.1 uncultured Clostridia bacterium
CGTTCGTATACGGTGATAGTATACTTATTGAAAAGCAGGAAAGAGCCAATGGGAGCTCTTAAGAGATTCCGAATCATATCGAGATCTTCCTTACGGAAAGGAGAATTCTCAACAGAGGGAGACCACTCAAGCAGAACCTCTCGACGGATTTCGTCCCAGTTCAATTCCATGCTACGGCAGAGTTCCTTAAACCATGCCTCAGAGTAACCAAGCTGTTGATAAGTGTACTCGATATAAACAAATGTAGATCTCTCATTAGAGTTCATGATATCCATGATCTCATTATAAGAGAGATTGTACCAGGTTTCAGAGAACTTAGTAGCCTGATCGATAACGTCATGACAATACTTACACTCATCAGTAGCAAGCATACCAGGAGTTGTAGTGATCAGCATACCATATGGCTTATGGTTCATACGAGCGTTCATAGCAGCGGTATTCCAGGCAGGAACCATGTTCAGGTAGATAACCTTATTATGCTTGATGAACGCGTACTCGTCGATGTAAATAATCGAGGTAGTACGACCACGCATAAGAGATGCTGCAGAAGTGACATCTCTTGCGGAAGGAACAGTACGGATCTTATTACCATTGATAGGATGCTGAATGGTCTCGACGGAGTTTCTGCCTTTCAGTTTTGTACCATCATTGGCAAATACTTGATCCATTTTCAAATACGATGGCAATAGATCTCGAATCGCTTTAATACGATTCAAGTTCATCTTCGAGTCCTCAAATTTCTTATTGAGGAACGAAATTTCTGCATTATTTGTACCAAAGTTGAAGAGATACATATACCATGCAAGAGCAGACTGCGTCTTACCTGTCTGACGAGGAAAGATAGCTATGGTATTGAGATTCAGCATTAAGCAGAATATCATAGCCAAGTTGCCTCTATGAAGAATGAACGGTACACCGCCAGCCTTACCATCTTGCGGAATTCTACATACTTCTCTTAAGAAGTACCAAGGATTGTAGATGCATTCCCTCAAAACCTTGGTCTTCATTACGGTTGACAATCTTGGGTCAAACGGATCTACTCCGGCTAAGTCAGGATCAAGAAGGAGGAGCATGAACTCGTAATGCTGTATTCCTCTATCTTTAAGGTAGAGTGCCATATCAATAAAGGTTTTATTGGAAGTACTGTGATGATAGTAAACTACTCTTGACGTAGTTGCATACTGTACTGCCATAGTGTTATTGCCTCCTTCCTTCATAGATATAGCGATATTACTAGTAAGTTTGAGCGATGAAAACATGGAAGTAACCAGCTTTTAAGGAGGTTTACTCTGATGAGTGAAGAGATTAAGAATATTGAAGCCGAAGAGGAATTTGTTCCCACCACTTCTGTTGATGAAGAGAATCATGATGTCCGTAAGGTAATCTCTCGGGAAGAGGGAGATACGGAAGCTGGGGAGCCTCCCTTTAAGTCCATTACCGAGGAGGTTACCCCTAATAAGTATAAGGTGATCATCACTCCTGATCTGTGGAAGCCCAATGGTACCATTGTGGAGTGTGAGGTCACTGTCCCGGGTATGCACTCTTCCTGCATCTGCCATGTCTATCCCAATGACGACATGATCTCAAACAAGGCTTCTGATCGTGCTTATGCCCAACAGTTGATTAAGGACATCTATAATGAGAAGCTCATGATTGAGACTGACACGTATAAGATTAAGTGCAAGTGGATCGGTGAGGCTCCCACTGAGTCTATCTATCTCGATCTGGAAGAGCTTCCCTTCTTTGATTGTCCTGGTTCTAAATTTGGACTGTAAGGAGGAATTCTTGTATGGACTCATATAGCAGTATAATCGATACCTATGAACGGGTTATGAGTCTAGTCGAGAAGGGTAATTACCATTTCCACATTAAAGGGATTGATATCCCTTATGGGAATATAACCTATGATGAGTTTATTACCCATCTGCCTAATATCGAGTATATCGACGATGATTCTCCGGATTATAACCGGACGTATCTGAATCCGTTTACTCGCAATATGTTGCTTGTGTGTGCACGTAAGCAGTATGCGGACAATAAGCTGATACTGATCCGGGTTCCTATGAGCCTGGTCAACACAGTGTATACGCTTATGGAAGATGGTGTGAGATCTGAGTATCAAAGCACCCTTTCCATCATTTCGAGGAAACTAATGGATTTTGGTAATCCCGATGATAGCGACGAAATTCAAAAGATTAGCGGAGGAGGGATTCCCGATGAAGTCGAAGACGATCGATATTGATGGGTTTCTGGAAGTGTATCATAAGGCTCTCGAGATCTGCATGTCAGATGGATTCGTAGCAGAGATCAATCAGAAGAGATATACTCGGGAAGAACTTGAGTATGATTTCCTTCTTGATCATGCAACTGAGATTGCCTATATCGAGTCTACCACGATTCCCAATAGCCGTCTCTATACTTCGAATATGATTCAGTTTGCAATCATTATGTCGATGCGTAGAGATACTGACAAAGTCGAGTTTATCCGTACTTCAGACAAGATTGCTATTATGATCTACAAATCCCTGTTGTGGTTTACCCGTTCTGGGTATAGTACTGCTATTCAAGATGTGAAAGACATGATTGCAAAGATGGCTGATGCGGATAAATCCGTTGACATCATCTAAATAAGAGAAGAGTCCTTCGGGACTCTTCTCTTTTCTCATACAAAGGCAGAGCTCGAACATTTTTATTAAACTACTGAAAGGAGGAGAATATCTGTGCCTAATATCCAAATGGGCAGGAATCTTCCCAAGGTAACAGAGTATGTCAAAAACTTAGGTAAGTCTGTGGCATACTCTACAGTGGATTATTTCAAGGGCTCTATGGAAGATACATCTGAATTCATAGAGTCCAACCAGGAACTGTTTAAGGATATATACTCGGCTGCTAGAAATTATCGAGATACGATGAAAGCTGTTGACAAAAGTATTCGTACCTCGAAGGTTTATGAAGCAGGCCAAGCTCTGAAGAAATCTCTCTTTGAATCTATTAGAACGGGTAAGTTCTATGATGAGAAAAGAGAGCAAGAGTATTCCGAGAAAGCTGCCGGCGATATGGCAGACTTCGGCGATATGGACGACTGGGGAAGTGCAAATGATTTTGATATCAATGTCTCTGATGAGAGCTTTGATCAATCAGATGCCGGTAAAAGTTCGTCCATAGTCAGTGGTGCTATCCATGATGCTACAGAAGCACAGGCTGGCATCATTGCTAAGAGTACTGAGTATCTTGCTGAGACCCATAAGGCATCTACCAAGCTTCTCTTTGCACAAGGCGAGAGGCTCTATGCTACCGTCAATGGTGGATTAGCAAATACCCAGGCTCTTCTTTCCAGAGTGAATGGATTCCTTGAGGGTCCTCTCACTACCCATATGGAGAACTCTACCAAGTTCTATCAAGAGATCACTGGTAAGATGAATGAAGTCACTGCCATGATGAAAGAATCTCTTGAGATGCAGAGAAACCTTTATAAGAAAGAGCAGAAGTCTTATGAGGGTTCTCAGTATTACAAGGTGGGTTCTAATCCGGATCTGAAGGAGTATAGCCAGCAGGTCTTTAAGAACTTCAAGGAGTTCTTAGGTCCTGAGGTTGGCATGCTCCTTGGAAATGATATGGGTGAAGGCTCCAATATGCTGATGGCATTGGTGGCCAATCCATTGCGATTCATTCCGGATTATCTGGTACGTATCATGGTACCTGCTACCATCAAGAAATCTTTGGAGACATTGGATAAATCCTTCTCCGGTCTCTTTGCTAATATGATAGCGAGATTCAATAAATGGGGAAGCGATACCAGTGATGCTCCTGAGTTCTTGAAGGTAATTGGCCGTATCTTTGGACTGAGAACGGATTCCAAGTCTACTATTGATACTTCCAATTATGAGAAGGGTGCAGTACCTTTTGATGGTGTAACTAAGAAAGCCATTACTCAGGTAATCCCCGGATATCTTGCTCGAATCGAATCTGCTCTGACTACCAGAGAGGAACGTCTGTTTGACTACGAGAGTGGTAAATGGATGAATGTCTCTGAGGTAGAGAAGAGGTATAAGAGCCGTAAACAGAGAACCATCTCTGATGCTGCCTATGATACCTCTGATGAGATTCGAGAGTATTATGCTCAGCTGCTAAAGAAATCTAAGGCAGAAGCTGAGAAGTTCCAGAAGAATGTCCAGCAAGTGTATAAGAAGATCTATGAGGACTATGGCGCTTTTGAGCCTTATAGAGCTCATGGATTCGGGGATGAGAAACAAGATCCTTGGGATTACTATGCTGGCGCAACTGGTATGTCTAAGGAGGAATTCCTTGATATTGCCAGAATGATTGTCGGTACTGCTGGGGCTATTGACCCTGCTACTGGTAAGAGAATCAAAGGCACTCGTAAGAGAAATGCTATGGGTCTGGCTGCAGCTATGCTGGATGCCAGAGAGTCTCAAGCCAGATGGTATCGAGACATTGAAGCTAGAGGATTGAGCCCGATTATTCAGTTGGCTGCTGGCGCTTATAAGAATATCGATATGAATTCTGATGAGCTGGCCAGAACAGCTACTGGCCAGCATGCTAATCTCTCTGGTATCAATAACATGATCGTCGATGCCACGGATAAGTATAATAAGAATATCTTCTATTATCTCCGTGGTATGTATGCTGAGCTGATGGCAATTCGTCAGTCTGGTCTCGGTGGTGGTAAGGGTAGAGGGCGTAAGAGAGGTGGTCCTACAGGGCCAGTTACTGATCCTCGTACTGCTCTCGAAAAAGCTCTTGCTACTGAGGTGGATGCCGAGGCTGCTAGAGTTGCTGCTCAGAATATCTCTGATCAACAGAGTGAGAATAACTTCAACGCTGACAACTTCGCTGAGAACTGGAGACTGGAAGCTGAGCGTCGGTTAAAGGAGAAACAGGATCAAGATAAGAAGAAAGGTCTCTTTGGACGTATTATGTCCGATGATGAAGAGGAAGCTTCCGATAAGGGATTCCTTGAGTCTCTTCTGCAGGCTGGTTCTCTTGGTGCTAAGTTTAAGGTAATCACTCAGAATATCAATAAGCTGATGGCTAAGCCTGGCTTGGCTATCGCTGGTATTATCGATACTGCTGATCGTCGTCTCTTCCAACTCGTCTTTGGTAGCAAAGAGGGAGAAGAGATTACCGATAAGGAAGGTAGATCGGTCAAGGGATTCCTCGAGTATATGGTTATGAGAACTCGGGAGACCTTTGATAATCTGAATGATTGGCTGGATGAGAATATCCTTGAGCCTCTTAAGAAGAAACTGGGAGTGAATTCTCTTGGTGAATTCTTTAAGAAGCTTGGAGATCGATTCGGAATTACTGATAAATGGAATAGTTTCCGTGATAAGTATGTCCGTCCCGTAGGCCAACGTCTGAAAGAGAAGTTTGGCTGGGGATGGAGACAAGTAAAGGGTTCTTTGAACCGTACCTATGGCCAAGCATGGAGAAGATTTAATCACACCGATAAATACCGTGATAATGAAGGCAATATGGTATATGGGGATATTGATCCTCATGTAGCAGCTCAGATTGAACAGCTGGTAGAGTCTGGTGAGATGACTCCTGCTGAAGCTTCTAAGCAAGCTCAGTTTATGGATGATTATGCTGATGCCATTGAGATGCAGACTGGTGTCAGACTGAAAGCTCATGGCGGTCTTGTCACTAGACGTGGTTTGGCTGTTATCTCTCCTGGTGAGAGAATTGTGCCTATTGGTGGTAAGGTTACCCAGAGAAATAACCTTGCTGCCGAGAAAGCATTTGCCAAGAGATTTGGTATTCGTGGTGCTAACTACTTTGCTGGTGGTAACGCTACCGCTCAGCCGATTCCTGATCTTGATCGAGATAAGGTAGTAGATACCACTAAGACTGTCATCAATGAAGTAATGGGTGATACCAAGCACAAGGGTATTGCCAATGTCATTGCTTCTGGTCTTATCGGTGGCGGTGTATCTCTCGTCACTGGTCTCGTTGGTGGTCCCCTTCTGGGTGCTGCTGTTGGTTCTGCATTTGGTATTGCTCAGAATAGCCAGACTGTACAAGAGTGGCTGTTTGGTAAAGAGATTGTCAATCAAGAGACTGGAGAGAAAGAACGCTCTGGTGGTGTCATCTCTAAGGATTTCCAAGAGAAATTCAAGAAGTACTTCCCTGGCATTAGAGACTTTGGCATTGCCGGTGCAGTTGCCGGTCTGTTTACTCCGTTTGGTCTCGTTGGTGGTCTAGTTGCTGGCTCTGCTCTCGGGTTCGCTAAACAGACCGATACCTTCCAAGAGTGGCTGTTTGGTAAAGCTGATGAGAACGGAGAACGTGATGGCGGTCTCCTGAAGAAAGAGTTCAGAAATAAGGTTAAGAAAGCTGCTCCTAGAATGGCCATTGGTGCTGTTGGCGGAGCATTGCTTGGTCCCTTTGGCATTCTTGGCAATGCCGTTCTGGGTTCTGCTTTAGGGTATGTAACCACCACTGATCAATTTAAGAACTTTGTCTTCGGTAAACCTGACAGTGATGGTAAGCGTAAGGGTGGTCTTGTGGGAGCCATGTATGATGGTCTCCTGAAGCCTGCACTTACTACTGGCAAGAAGTTTATCGAGGATTTCTCTGAGTTCGTTAAGAAGCGTGTTTTCAAACCCATTAACGAGTTTATGCATCCCTTTGGCCAGATGATTAAGAATATGGTCATCGGTATTGGGGATTTCTTCAAAGATAAACTAGCCGATATGGCTGAGAATACTATCGGCCGTCCTATTAAGGACTTCTTACAACACAGTGTGTTTAAGGGAGTTTTGACTTGGACTAAGAGACTTCTGTTCTTACCCGTAACTGCTGCGAAAGGACTGGTTTCCGCTCCCTTTGCTGCTCTTGGTTTTATTGGTAAGAATATGACCATGGGTCAGATTCGGAGAGGTACTGCTCTGAATATGACTGCTGCTCAGCGTAATCAGTTCCGTTATGATCATCCTCTGCGCTGGGGTGCTATTGGTCGTCAGGATATCTTCAGTAAGACTGATAGAATTCTTGAGAGTATGACTGGTGAAGAGGGAGCTAAACAGATGCAAGAGATGAAGTCTCTTGTTGATGAGTACCTCGATACCAGACGTACTGTAAGCAAGAAGGCTGCAGATAAGGTTAAAGAAGCCGGTATCATCTTGTCTGACTACCTGAATGAGACTGCTTATAGAGATGACACCACTAAGACTTTGTACCAGGTCAATAAGTCGGGTGATGTCAAGAAGATCCATAAAGCAATTGCTGACGGTAATATGACCAAGGTTAGCACCTTGATCTATAAGCTGAATATTGCTGACGATCAAGCTGAAGAGCTGATCGCTAAGTTGGCTCCTCTGGTTGAGCAGATTGCTGAATATAGAAGTCAAGAAAAGGATATTGGTAAACACCAGAGAGATCTTCAGGCTAAGCTATCTGCAAAGACCGGTGGCGCTCTACGCAATACCAAGAATATCCGTAGATTCTCTCGTATGCTGAATAATGAGCTTGATTATCGTGAGGCCGAGTTGGCAGAACAGAGAGCAAAAGATGAAACCCCTGAAGCTCAAGCTGCTGAATCGGTGAATACCACGATTAGAGCTAAGGCAGATGAGATTATTGAGGTTTTTAAAGAGGCTAATCGCTATCTGAGAAAGATGAGTGGCGAGGAAGAGCCTGCTGAAGAGACTGCTGAGGCTACTGAGACTACTACTCCTGATAGAGTTGCTCAAGCTACCAGTAAATATGATAATGGTGGCTATAATTCCATATATGGGATGGGCAATGTCTCCAATAGGGGTCTTGGTAAGAATTATGCCAATGGCGGTAAGTATGGAGCCATGGACGATCTGCTATTTGGCAATAAGAAGGAGATTACTACAGCCGCTAACAATGCGCTGCATACTATTGAATTTGACAATGGCGTTCAGGGCATTGTAAATAATAAGGGTGTCGTTCAGAATACTTCTTCTGCTTCTCAAGTAAAGCAAGCGATAAAAGAGCAGGAGCAGGATAAGAAAGAACGTAAGTCCTTCCGTGAAAAACTTCATGATAGTCTTTTTGGTAAAGTTGCCGGAGGACTTCTTAGAGGTCTTGCCGGCGGGTTAAGCTGGGCTAAAGAAGGTATCTTTGGAAAGATCGGAGAAATGACTAATAAATTTGGTACTTTCTTCGACATCATTAAATGGGTATTTATTGGCGGTACTGCGATTGCAGCTACTGGCCATGCTACCGGTTGGTTCCAAGATTCTGTTTGGCCGTTCTTGAAGAAGAACGTTGGACCTTGGTTGATTGGTACAGAAAATGAGGATGGTATTCTTATTGGTGGACTTCGTGGTCTCATCTTTGGTAATAAAAATGCCGAGACTGGACAATACGAAGGCGGCCTCATTTCTGGTATATTTAATACCTTTAGAGATTGGTTTGAGAAAAGTCCGATCTTTGCATTCTTTAAAGGAATTGGAGAGACCTATCAAAATGCTGGTGGCGGTGCATCTGGCATCTTCGCAGTAGTTGGCAGTCTCATGGACCCGATAGTTCAGTGGTATAAAACAGGTTATGTCAAGGTGTTTGATAATATTGTCGAACCTCTTGTGACTGCTATCGTTAGTCGTCTTCCGCAATTGCTCTTATCTATCGGTAAGGGTATTGCCAAGGGTATCATGAGCTGGTTCAACGGAGATAAAGACACCGGCTTAATGAATGTCGATGAAGATACAGGAAAGATGTCATTAAACCCTTGGTCCTCTGGTACTGGATATAACGATAGAGCTGTTGGCTCTTCTACCCAGAATGCCAAGAAAGGTATATTTAACCAAACTACTACAAATACTATAGCGAGAGATAGTATTACTGGAAATACCATTTGGGTAAATAATAATACTGGTGAGCAGGCAATTGCTATTCCTGACGCAAATGGCAATCTCACGTATCAATACGCTGATGGTACCGTTGAAACTGATCCGAACGCAAGTTTTACTCTTCTTAAGAATAAAGAGTATGGCCGCTATGAGAATAAGAATACATTCGCAGGTATGCTTGCATCTGGTGCTGCAAACAACTTACTTGCGGGACTGACTAATTATAATATTGGTAAAGCAACCACTCTTGGTAATTTTAAGAGCGTATTCAAAGGTGTTCCTGTTCTTGGTAAGATTCCCATTCTTGGCAAAGTAATTAATCTTGGCGGTAGAATTGGCAAAGGACTGTGGAATACAACCAATAGTCTTGGCAAAGCAGCTAGAGGGCTTGGAGGATCTATTCGTAATTTCCTTGGTCTTGACAAAGTCGATGATGCTGCAAGTGCTGCTACTGGTGTAGCCGATGACGTTGCTGGCGCCGCTACCAATACTGCTACAAAAACAAGTGGTGGATTCCTTAGCAAGATAAAATCTTTCTTCACTAAGAATTCTGCAGATGCTGCTACAGCTGCAACTTCTGGTGGATACACATCAGTGTATAATGCTACTGATGATGCTGTTGCAACGGCAACAAAAGTTATGGATGCTGCTGTTAATGTTGCTGACGACAGTGCTGGATTGCTTTCTACTATGAAGAAAGGCATTGTTGATTTCATCAGTAAACTGGGTGAAAAGGGACCCGTTAAATCTTTGCTTAAGGGATGTGCTAAGTTATTTGGCACCACTATCGATGACGCAATGATTGCTCTTGGATTTAAGAAAGCCGGTGAGCAATTTGCTAAGAAAGCTGGAGAGAGCGTTGCTAAATCTGCTCTAAAGAGTGTTGCAAATGCTCTTGCTGTTATCCCTGTTGTGACAGTTGTTCTTGCCGTTGGATACTTTATCAGTGGCTGGAATAATGCCCATACCATTTTCGGTATTGTAAATGATATTGAAATTCCTATGGTATACAACGTAGTCGCTGGTCTTGTAAACGCAGTTAAGAATGCTCTTCCTGGCATTGGAATCATTCTATCTTTTGTACCCACTTCTACTATCGTTGATATTTTCACAGATACAATTCTTCCATTCTTTGGATGGGATAATTCCAATCTTGAGAAGATGAGAACTGAGTCTGAGAAAATTATCGATACTCGTAATGCTACTGTCAATGCAGAAGATATGGTAGAGAGTGTTGAAGAGTATAATAATAAAGTCAATCCTACCTTCCTTACGAGGATTGGAAACACTGTTAAGGCAATAGGTGGCACTGTTGTGAGTACCGTTGGTGGTGCTGTTAGTAGTGTTGCCAAAGGTATTGGAAACGTTGCTAGCTCTATTGCAAACTTCTTTACTGGCGGAAATAAGAATAATACTGGTAAGAGTCGTCATCTATATCAGAACTCTGTAGCATTGGCTGGTAAGAGATTTGGTACTGGTACGATTGGTAGAGATGGCTGCGGTCCTGTGGCTGCTGCTAATCTTATGAACCGTCTCCAAGAGATTGGATATGGTAGAGAGCCCAATCTGGATAGTGCTATCGATATGGCTACTGGTTACCAGGATGCATCTGGTGGTACTTCTATGGATTACTTTACCGATATCCTTGCATCTAAAGGATATGGTTCTATGCAGACTTCTTCCAAGGATGCTCTACTCAGATCTATTGCTGGCGGTAATCCTGCTGTTCTGCTGGGCAATAGCGGTAAGGAATCTGGCACTCCGTTTGGTGCCAATAACCACTATATCAATGCATTGGGTCTGGATAAGTCCGGTCAAAATATGATCGTGGAAGATCCTGATTTGCCTCAGTCTACTGTCAAATATCCTGTAAAGGATGTCATGAATGACACTATCTCTGGTGTCGCTACGACTGGTAGAATGAGAGGCTGGGGACGTAACGATCTGTCCAAGTTCTTCGCCATCAGAAAGAGAAGAAATAAGCTGTCTGGTAGAGCTAAGACAAATATGGTTACTGTCTCCAAGATGGCTGCTCGTATTGCTCCCATTCTGTATACTGGTGAGTCTGGTGGTAGCTATAGTGCAGTCAATGCAAATGATAATGGTGCCGTATCTATCGGTTTGATCCAATGGCATGGTTGCAGAGCTCATGATATTCTGAGCGCTATCGTCAATGAGCTCGGTCAGGAAGAGAGTGTCCGTATTCTTGGTGATTCTCTCTACAATATGATCGTCACTAAGACGAGATCGCAATGGGATCATGTAGCATTCACCAAGAACTCTGCTGAGGTTACCAAGCTTAAAGCACTTCTGGAGACTGAAGAGAGTAAGAAGATTCAGAATGCCAAGATTATGATCGATATCGATGGATATATCAATTCGATCAAAGCTAAAGGTATTAAGGATGAGAATGCCATTGCATTTATCTGCCATATTTATAATGCATATGGATATCTTCCCGATAAATTCTTCACTAAGGCTAAGCAATTAGCTGGTGGATCTGCTGCCAATATCACTCTTGATCATATCTATAATGCCTGTCTGGCTGATTCGTACTATAATGAGCATTATGGTGTGAATGGGTATGCTAAAAGAGTGTATAATGCTATTGTGAACTCCCAGACTGTTGGTGAAGGTACTACCGAGATCGACGCTGGTTCTCTTACACTCAATACTGCGGCTACCGCAACTTCTGTTGCTCAAGCTGCCAGTGTTGATAGTACTTCTACCGATGGTAGCCTTGCTTCTATCATCACCCAGCTTGGATATACAGTAGTCAAATCCATTTTTGGCGAGGATATACTAAATCTACTTGGTATTTCCTCCGATGGAACAACTACTGGTACTGGTGTTTCTGGTGGTCTATCCACTGGTGGCACTGGGGTGAATATCAGCGTTGCTGATAATGCTCCTGTATCTGAGAAACAGAATGCACTCGTCAGTGCTATGTCTCAGATCCAAGGTAAGATTCCTTATAGCCTTAATTGGCCGCAAGATCCTGAAAAGGGTCAGGCTTCCTGTGCATCTACAGTTGCATGGGCATATAATAAGGTACTCGGATTCAGACCTGGCGGAGATGGTTATGCTTCGTCTACTGCACAGGCTAAAGATAGCAAGTTTACAGACATCTATGTCAACAATGGTGGTGGAGATGTTGACCTCAGCATCCTAAAGCCTGGTGACATTATGTATATGAACTGGGATCGCACCAGTAACAATGGTTCCATGCAGCATACTGAGATGTATGCTGGAGATGGAGTGGACTGGTCCCATGGTGGTAATCCTCACTATGGTCCTGTCCAGAAATCGTTGGATAGCTATCGTAAGAAGCATCTGATGAAAGTGCGTCGTTACAATGAGTTTATGTCTGGTCAGAGTAGAAAGCGTAG
>CALXAO010000150.1 GCA_944386295.1 uncultured Clostridia bacterium
CACCCCAGGTGCCGTTGTCCAGGGCAAACCGGAAAGTAGGCTCATGGATGAGGGATTGGAGATTGTCCTTGTAAGGCAGCCGCATGGACTTGTCCGCCGCATATACCCACTTCACCCCCAGCTCCAAGGCCTTCCGACACCCCACCGCACACAAGGCCGGAGCAGAAGTATAGATTTTTTCCGCTTCCACACAGACAAAAGCAAAAAAGGCATATTCAGTTTTTTCGGTCAAAAATGAGAAGTTGGGCATTATTGGTCACCTCGTTTTAGGAAAGTAACTTGGTTAATGTTTCAACAAATTTTGACGGTTTTTCATAATCATAGATGTCATCCGATAGATATTTAATAAAATCACTTTCACTAATACCAGTTCTTTCCACATTGGCAACAATCACTGTGTACAGGTTTTTCCCATCAGTATCCTTCCCCTGACGTGTTCGTTTGTCATTTTTATAGTCACTAATGATTTCCTGCAATGAACGCTGATTAAAATACTTGTCTCCAATTAGTTTAATAAATTCTCTATCAGGACTATCAATAAACATTTTTTTAAGGTATTTTTCTACACTAGGAATGGGAAGGAAACACTTTTGTAATGATTTATAATTGGTTTTTTTAGAAATTGTCTCTTTAACATCACCATCGTAAATACTGATGATATGTTTTCCTTTCCCAAGTGTATTGTATGTTACCATATCATGATGAAGTTTTAGCATCTGCGTGCAGCCACCAGCAGGAAGCACACAGCACAATTTACTCTCGGATAAACTATTTGCTCGTATTACCTTCTCCACAATCGCTTTGGTCAGCTCATCCTCGACTAAAAGAATAAAGTCAAAGCCATTTGGTATATATAGGTTTCTAATAGCATAATTGGGGTAACACGGATTAACTGCTGTGATTGCCCCCAAGTCATTCTCAATTAGATATATATTTCTAGGAGATATACGTTGAATAAGTTCAGAAGAATGAGTTGAGAAATATATGACTAATTCCTTGGATGAATTTTGAATTAACTTTTCAAGGAAAGATAGAAGTCTATCAATTGCTCCAGGATGCAACGCCAACTCTACTTCGTCGATTAAAAAAAGGAATCTGTCAAATCGTTCTGATTTGATTATCAAATTATTGATAAAATCAATGAGTGAAATAAGTAGGCATTCACCGCTACTCATTTTGAATTGACTAACAATGTGTGAGTTATATTCCACAAAATACGGGATTCCCTTAAATCCGAAACTCTCTGCTGTCTTTCTGTTTTTGATCTTATACAACTGTGGATAATAACTTTTATCATTATGCAGAATATACCCCAATGTTTCAGAAACAAATGCATCAGCAGGAATTAAGTATTGTGAATAATCTGGCATTTGGAGAAAATTATTAACTGAATCAAAGTCATCAAACCTGCATCCATAAAATATGCTTCCCTCATAAAATCCTGGCCAGTGTGAACTTACAACTAAGGCAGTGTGTGAGTTTTTTCGGCCATGTTTATTAGCCCACACATAGGTGTACTTTCCCGTTGTTAGTTTTCCATTCTTATATTTCCAATGATCTTGTCCTTGGTCTGTAACAATATCTATAGATGATGATTCACCAATATCATCTTTAGTTAATAAATGTGCTGAGGATGTTTTTACGATTAAAGACATTATTAGCATTAAGGTGCTTTTCCCGCACCCATTTTCTCCAACAAGTGCATATAACCCTCTGGATAATGGGAAACGCACATTTGCCGACTTTATATTTCGAATATTCTTAATTATTATCTCTAAATCCATTATATTACCTCACTCAAAGTATTCCTGCATCAGTACCTTTTTTAGCGTTTCTAGCTTTTCAAGGCTTTTTTGGATAGGCAATTTTAATTTGTCGGTTTGTTTCGAGAAAGCGGCAAACTGATTTTGCAAGTCAATATTCGGCTTTAGTAGATTTAACTGCACAAGCCTTTTTATCGGTAACTGGGGTTGTGCTGAACCACTAATCAGTTTCTGAATTTCCGCCTGTGTATTATCTAGTTTTAAATACCACGACAAGAACAATGGGTTGTACTCATTTTTAGGACATCTTAGCAATACAATTTGTGCATTGATATTTGAATCTTCATGTCTTGGCGGTACACATGCAATTTTACCAATAGTTGCTCCACGAGTTGTAATCAATACATCGTCTGCTTTTACGTGACCTTTTGCAAGAATGGCATGCTTTTCTTTTGTAATAAAATACATGTTACTATCAATGATTGTATTCATTTCCATATTACTCGCCCTAATAAACGGGATACCTTCTTCTACGAATTCATCTGCCGTAGGATACTTACTTGAGTAGTTGCCATCAGAAATATAGATATTAGAATCTTGAAGTAGTTCATAAGTCTCACACATCCCAAACAGTTCGATAAATCGTGACTTCACTAATTCATCCAGCTTGTCCAGCTGTTGGCGGCGTTTGGCAATCAGGTCGCTGACCTTATCCAGTACCGCCGCAATTTTGCGCTGTTCGGCAAGGGGCGGAATAGGGATAGAAATCGCACCAAGCATTGCCTTGTTCAAAGTCGTTCCCATAACTGCTCTGTTTGTACCTTTTGACCAGTCTATGGAAGAAAATAAATGATAAAAATAATCTGGTAAAACTGGATATTTTCCAGTTGGTATAAATGCCATTATTGCCTCATTGGTATATATTGGTTCCTGGGTGATGGCTGTTTTCCCCAACGAAAGTTTGAAACTCATAATAACCGTGTTGGCTGGAACGCATTTTATTCCGCTTTCTTTGACGGCTAACGCAGAAATCTTTTCTTTCGTTGTCTTTACATATTTTTGATAAGTACCCAAGTCGGCAATAGATACCCAATCATACTGCCCCTCCGTCCAATAAGCAATATTATTTCTTGAAGGTGTTTTTCCCATCTGCAAATTGAATATTTCGTCCAATCTCGCCATCACAGCATCCCCTCCAACTCTTTCAGGCCGGCGGTGATTTCTGCTTCCAGGGCATGGAGATCTTTCAGGATTTCCTCTGTGGGGGGATATTCCACCGGGACATAGTCAACCTTTTTGTATTTGTTGATGGACAGGTCATAGTCGTTGTCGGCAATTTCCTGTTTTGGCACCAGGAAGCTCTTTTCGG
>CALXAO010000151.1 GCA_944386295.1 uncultured Clostridia bacterium
GGGCGGCATTGAGCAGCTGGACAACCGCAAGACGGTGGCTGTGGTGGACTACAAGGGATTCCGCATCATCATCCCCCTGAAGGAAATGATGATCAATCTGGGCCGCAGCCCCTCCGGCCAGGAATACACTGACCTGATGCTGCGCCAGAACAAGATCCTGGGGAATATGCTGGGCGCCGACATTGACTTTGTGGTGCGGGGCATCGACTCCAAGACCCGCAGCGTGGTAGCCAGCCGCCGGGAGGCCATGATGCGCAAGCGCCAGACCTTCTATTTCGACCTTGACCCCGATGGGATGTACCGCGTCTACGAAGGCCGCATTGTTCAGGCCAGGGTCATCGCTGTGGCGGAAAAGGTTGTCCGTGTGGAGGTGTTTGGGGTGGAGTGCTCGATTTTGGCCCGCGACCTTGCCTGGGACTGGATTGGCGACGCCCATGAGCGTTTTGCTGTGGGCGATGAGGTGCTGGTCCGCATCCTCAGCGTGCGGCGCGAGAGTCCGGAAGACCTGAGCATCCGGGCTGACATCAAGAGCACTTCGGAAAACACCGACCGGGACAATCTGCAGAAGTGCCGCATTCAGGGCAAGTACGCCGGCAAGGTCACCGATGTCCACAAGGGCGTCGTCTATGTCAGGCTTTCCAACGGCGTCAATGCGGTGGCCCACTCCTGCTACGACTACCGGATGCCCGGGAAAAAGGATGATGCGTCCTTTGCCGTCACCCGCCTGGACATGGAGCGTGGCGTAGCCGTAGGCATCATCACGCGGATCATCCGGCAGAACCTATAATGTAAAGTCGCCTGGGATGTACTGAATGCGTACTTCCCAGGCGGTCTTTTCTCAAAGCATTCTCCTTAAATCCTTTTCTCAAAGTTTTTATTTTTAATTTTCGTTGATTTTTCACAAAAACGAGGATATAATATAAATAATCAAGGGTTTAGGAGGTTGTTTTATGCTGATTCAATTTAGTGTAGAGAACTATCTCTCCATCAAAGATAAAGTCGTTCTGTCTATGCTTGCCAGCAGAGATACTGAACATCCGGAACACCTCATTGCAGATGGAAACAAAAACTATTTGAAGTCCACTGTCATTTATGGAGCCAATGCTTCCGGAAAATCCAATGTTCTGAATGCGTTTTGGTTCATGGTTAATTATGTCCTGACTTCACATAACCAGCAGGTCCATAAGGCCATTGAACGTTCTCCCTTCAAGTTTGACCAGGAAACCCCTGTTCGCCCCAGCAGCTTCGAGGTCATCTTCACCGCCAATGGTATCCGGTATGCCTATGGTTTTTCTGTGACGGATAGAGCTGTTGTGGAGGAATATCTGTACTACTACCCCAACGGCAGACAGGCACTTATTTTTGAGCGGAAAGATACCACGGATTTTCGTTTCACAGTGGATATTGAGGAACAGAATACGCTCAAAGAGCGCACCTCGGCCAATAAACTTTATCTATCTGTTGCATCAAACTGGAGCTACTCCAAGGTAATCCCTGTGTTGGAATGGTTTGCCTCCTGCCAAATTATCACCAAATATTCGGTTGCGGATGCCTATGGTCTGGAAGCAGAACAGCTCAAAGATGATGACTACCGGCGTGTGATCGCTTCTATGCTGCGAGTCGCAGATTTTGGGATACAGTCCCTCCAGATGCGTGATTCAGAACCCATACCTTCCCAGCGCGGCGATGTATTCCCCAATATTGAGGCTGTCCACACGGTACAGGATTCCGAAGGAAACGCCTCCTCTTATACGTTGAACATGACGGAAGAATCGGATGGTACCAACAGCTATTTTAAGCTGATTGGTATTGTAAAAAAGGCCTTGGATCAGGGAACGCTGCTTGTTGCTGATGAGATGGACGCTCACCTGCATCCTCTTCTGACAAAGCATCTGGTCTCCCTGTTTAACAGCGTGGAATTCAACCCCAATGGGGCACAGCTGATCTTCACATCACACAATACCAATCTTCTGGATTTGGATGTGCTGCGCAGAGATCAGATCTGGTTTACCGAAAAGGACGAACAGACTGCGGCCACTGATTTGTTTTCCCTTTATGATTTTTCCATTCGCAAAGATACCAAAGTCGAGAAGGGCTATTTGATTGGCCGCTATGGTGCGATTCCCTTTATCAAGGGAGGGTTGTAAGATGGCACGTGGAAAGATAGAAAAGCGCGGACAACGGCGCAGGAAGATCAAACCTGTCATTTTGATCGTGACAGAAGGTTCTCAAACGGAGCCAAAATATTTTGAGCACTACCGCAGCCGGCAGACCAATATTGATATTCGTGTCATTGGTAGCCGCACCAGCGGAGGCGAAACCGATTACCTCAGCCTGATTCGGAAAGCAGTAGAATACCAGAACAAAAATCAAATATCTGTATCAAGCGGGGACGCGGTATGGGTGGTTGCCGATGGCGATGTAAACTACAACAATCCGGACCCCATCAAGGCCAAAGACAGCTTGCTCATTAAGGCAAGGAAACTAGCAGAGAGCAAAGGGATTCACATGGCACTCTCAAATCCCTGCTTTGAGTTTTGGTATCTGTTGCATTTCCAGTTCACCACAAAGTTTTTCAAAGACTATCCCGCAGTCAAAAACGCACTGGCTGCTTACCTGCCGGATTACGAAAAGTCAGGTGATGTATATGGGCGGTTGTCTGAACATACAGCTGCCGCTATTCAGAATGCCAAACATGTAGAGCAGTATCATCTTCAGGATGGCTGCAATAAACCTTTTGGGATTGCAGTCAATCCCTTCACCGATATTTATCATCTGGTCGAATCGCTGCTGTGAATTGGCACAATCCTGCCCCTACATTGGCGCAGTCCTGCCCTTTCGCCGTAAATCCATATCTGTTATACTTGGTACAGTCAATACTTTGTAAAGCAGCCGCTCCGGCAGGGGGCGGCTGCTTTCATTTGTCAGAAAAGGTGGTGGTTCACATTCATACTTTCCTGCAGAAAGCCCGCAGGACAATGAAGAGCGAGCGAGGTGAAGCTAACTATTTCTCTACGGTGTTCTTCATCTTTATCGCCGTTGTCCTGCTGGCATTTATCATCGACCTGTTCGGTATCATCTCCACGAAACAGGAGTTGGATCACGCAGCCGATCAGATGGTAAAGCAGATCCAGCTGTCCGGTGGCATCAACAGCGAGACGGATTCTCTCTTTGAATTTCTGTGCTCGGAGATTGAGGGAGCGGAAAACATAACCTACTCCATCGACGCCACATACAAGTCGCCCACACCTGCCGGAATGTCCAGGGCCATTCAGCTCGGGACTCCTTTCTATATCACCATTGAGGGGGAAGCAAAGCTGGGCGGCTTCTGGAATCTGGATCTGGTCAACATCACTGTAGTGGCCCGCGGCTCCGGCGTCAGTGAACACTACTGGAAGTGAGGTGGCCTATGAAGCATTTTATGCGGTGGCTGCGACGGCCACTCCGCAACGAGCGGGGTGAGATCACTTTCTTCGCCTGCTTTTTTGTGGTCGGCGTAGTGATGCTCATTTCCTTTCTTCTGTTGTATGCCTCGGTGCGGATCACTTGCATCAACATCCGAAACGGCGCTAAAATGGAGCTGAACAATCTGAGCGCCACCATTTATGCGGACACTTACCGCTCCCAACGGGAAACTAACTTTGAAGAGTACCTGCGCACCCTCTATTCCAGCAGTGACTACACGGAAATGCTGGAGGCCACGGTGGCCGGCGGACTGGCCTCCAAAATCCCGCTCTCCACGGACGACTACCAGGTATCCGACATCAGCCTGGAGTTCAATGTGGTGGGAGACCGAGTCGAGTATATCTTCTATTGTGATGTAGAGTTCTATGTGCGGATGTTTGGGCACAACTACCCTACTATCACACAGCGGGTAGAACTGACTGGCTACCATAACACCAAATTTTAGCGGCGCTGTTGAAACATCAATCAGTTCCGCAGTATATGTCTTTATATAACAGTAAAGAAGGAGTGTGGACACACATGAAAAAGTTTTTCCAATCCAAGGGCTTTATCATTTCGGTCCTGGCCGTTCTCTGTGCTGCGATCCTGGGCGTCTGCTGGTTCGTAAGCCGGGATCGAACGGAGGATTTTAAGCCGGATGAATCGCCTCCCAACAGCACCACCAGCGATTGGTCGGACGGCGGCGCCCAAAACGGGGACGATTCCGGCGGAGCAGATGCGTATTCCCCTGGGCAGTCTCCCAGTTCTGAGGAGGAATACCCCAAGGTAACCTCCGAAACGGAAAGTGAAGTGGTGATTGACTTCACTGATACGGACAAGCCGGAGGAAACTCCGCCCCCTGCTCCGGAAGGCAAGACAGAGATCGCAGACCCCGGCGAAGATCACGATGTCAACCCCGACCCGTCTGTACCTCAAGTCACGGCGCCGCCGGCAGGAGAATCCACTTCCAGTAATGAGCCGGCCCCCGGCTTCAGCAATGGCAGCGGTGCCGTCTACGATCCCGTCTTTGGGTGGGTGGTGCCCGGCGATGTGCAGCAGTCCACCGGCGGCAGCGATGGTGACCTGAACAAGCAAGTCGGAAACATGGGCTGATTGCCCCACAACTAAATACGGATCTCCAGGGCCGTCACAGCTATGTGGCGGCCCTTCAATTTTATATGATTGGAGTGTGATGTCATTTGAAACGACTTCTCGCCCTCCTGTGCAGTCTGGCGCTGACCTTGTGCCTTGTTCCTGCCACTGCTTTTGCTGCCGGCGGGAACGGCAACATTGACGGCGGCGGCGGTGGTATGGGCCAGGGCACCAGCACCAACTTCTGGAACCCGGGCAATGACGGTGTTCGCATTACGGTGGTAGATGCAGCGAGCGGCTCTGCCGTCTCTTCTCCGATTGACTTTTCCAATCGTACGCAGAACAGCAGCATCCTGCACTTCGGTAAAGTCAATAAACTGCAATATCTGGCCGGTACCGGGCTTTCTCTTCCATCCGGCGTGGCCTATACCTGCATCAAGCCCACCCAGTCTATGCCCACAATCGTCAGCAGTAGCGGGCAGAATAATATTGATGCCATCAAACGGTACTTCTGCTCAGAATATGCCTGCATGATGGTTGCTCAGGCAGCAGGTGTGGACTACGAACGGATGATTGCCGGCGAATATAAGCTGCTGATTGAGCCTATCGCCTACTTTACCCACAATGGCCAGTATTACTGCATGACAGCAACCGAAGCCGGCCTGTACGATCAGCTGGCGGGTGGTTCACTGCGAAGGACTATGACCTCGCTCACCCATAAGAACTTGCCCCTGAGCATGTTTCTGGAGTTCAGCGACCTGGGCATTTCTGCATGGGGCGGTAACACCACCGGGACGCAAAGCAACTCCGACATCATCAATACCCTCGGCGTTGGCATCGTCTGGTTTGATGAAATCCCGCCCGAAGGCGAGATTGAGGCTCCTGATGTAGAGTATCGGGTAGATACCGATGTAATTACGACCGTGACACTTCGGACTGACACCGACCTTACACCGGATAACCCCGCTTCGGTGACTTTTTCTATTCTCGGCACATCCTACCGGGTCAACAATATCGTGATTCCGGCTGGCGACAGCCAGAAAGTCTGGGTCAAATGGCACACTCCCTCCACTCCCCAGACAGTCACTATAACGGTATCCGTCAGCGGCGCCTATACTGCCCAGGATACCTTTGTGGCGAAAATCGTAGATCTGAACGAACACATCCCGCCCGATCCCGTAGCTACGGATACCAATCCGAGCTATACACTGCCTTCCCTTCCCAGCGAAACACAGAAGCTGACCGCCAACTGGGGTGTTTGGAGCTGTTACTGGGTGCCGGTATGGGTATGGTGTGACCACGGAGAAGATGGCGGGCACTGGGTCGATGAAGGCTATTGGGAATATGAATACACCGGTTACTCCGCTTCAATCAGTGGTGTCATGTCTCTGATGCCGGATGACATTGTACCGACTGCCTCCGGCAAGGCCATGAAGAGCGGATACGGCGTCAAGCAGGATGTGACCGCAACGCTCTCTACCGATGCCCCCACCAGTCACATTACCCATCCGCAGACGGCGTTTTCTGTGTTTCCGGAATTCCAGTACCAAACCTATCTGCGTCTTCTGCAGCGGGTGTCCAGTGGTCGAAGTGCAAAATTCACCTTCCAGCCTAACGACTTCTCCACTTACAACAGAACGGTGCATTTTACGCCTATCTGGTTTCCGGATTCTACCAACTATACAGTATTCACTCAGGTTTGGGACACTTGGACGCCGGATGGGATGCTGAGCATCAATCTGAACGATTATGTATCGATCAACGGGAGCCTCTATGATGACTGGTATACCAATCGAGAATAGTATCTGGTCGGCATATCTGCTCACCGCATTTTTGGTGATTGTCGGTTTTGCCTTCTACGATATCTTTCATCGGCGAGTGCCCGACCGGGCGCTCGTCTTTTTTATCCCGCTGGCTGCGGCGGCACCGCTGATCAAAGCGTGGTTCGCACTGGACTGCGGACAACCTCCGCTTTGGCTCTGGCCGATATTCGCAAAGTCCTTAATAGGTGCTCTGCTTGGATTCAGTATTCCTCTGGCTGCTGCCATGGTGACTGGAGGGACCGGCATGGGCGGCGGTGACATCAAATTCTGCGGTGTGCTGGGACTCATCTATGGTCCTTCCGGTATGTCCATCGTTTTTCTGGTTTCCGCAGTATGTGCTATGCCCATCATTTTGATGATTCGGCGGATTTACCGGGATCGGCGCCCTTTGTCCATCCCGTTTCTACCTTTTCTGGCCTGCGGCTGCTCTGCGGCGACATTGGCCGAACTATTTTTGCATTAGGAGATTATGCTTATGAAATTGAACAACCGTTTTATCTTCGGCATTTTGTCCCTGGTCCTGGCAGCAGTCATTGCCTTTGTTGCCCTCCCCACCATCGCCCGTCAGACCAACGGAAAAGCCGAAATCGTCCGTATCACGCAGCCGGTGCTGAAAGGCGAAAAAATCACCTCGGACAATGCCGAGGTTGTGGAAGTTGGCGGCTACAATCTGCCCTCCAATGTTGCACACAGTCTCAGCGATGTAGAGGGGCTGTATGTAACAGCGGATTTGGCTGAGGGTGACTACATCCTTACCAGCAAGGTCAGCAGTGTTCCGGTTTCTTCGGATGTGGCACTCAATGACATTCCTTCTGGAAAGGTAGCTATCTCAATGACTGTTAAGACGCTGGCCTCCGGCCTCTCCGACAAGCTCCAGCCCAACGACATCATTCGGATCTATCACTTCCTGGAGACAGCAGAAGAGGTCCCGGAGCTCCGCTTTGTTAAAGTGCTGTCGGTTACCGATTCCGATGGCGTCAATGTGGACAACACCAAGGAGCCCACGGAGGACGAAGAGCGGCAGCAATCTGCTACCATCACAGTTCTGGCGACACCTGAGCAGGCCCGGATCATCACAGAGATGGAAAACGACGGCGTCGCCCATGTGGCCCTGATCTCCCGTAACAACGATCAGCTGGCCGAGGAACTTCTGGCAGCGCAGGACAAAACTCTGCAGGAGATCTATTTTCCCGAAACGCTGACGGAAGATGGTGAGACTACGGAGGGCAGCGAGCCTACGGCCGAGGACGGTTCTGAGGCGCCGGACAGCGGTGCTGAAACGCCCCCCGCGGACACCAGCCAACCGGCTGAGTAACAGAAGGAGGTCGGAAACGATGGGAAAAGTCATTACTGTCTGGGGCAGTCCGGGAAGCGGGAAAAGTATGTTTTCCTGCATTCTTGCAAAAGCCCTGACCCGAGATAAGCGGAAAGCCATCATCATCAATGCGGAGATCAGCGTTCCCATGCTCCCGGTCTGGCTGCCGGATCAGATCATTCAGACCAACGCCTCGGTGGGCCAGGTTCTCAGCAGTGTAGAGATTGATACCTCGCTGGTGGCAAGCCATGTCACGGTTCTGAAAAGCTATCCGTTTAGTGGCCTGATGGGGTATTCCGCCGGTGAGAATCCTCTGAGTTACCCGGAAATCAAATACGCCATGGTGCTCCAGCTGGTCAATGCGGCAGCCAAACTGGTGGATTTCGTCATTTTGAACTGCAGTTCCAACATGACCAATGTGTTCACACCGGCAGCCATTGAATCCGGTGATCTGGTCGTCAGACTGCTCACCCCTGATTTGAAAGGGATCAACTACTTGAAGGCCCATCAGCCGCTGCTGGTGGATGGACGTTTTCACTACGATCAGCACCTGACCTTTGCCGGTATGGCCCGGCCGTTCCACGCTCTGGATGAAATGGGGTATATCATCGGAGGATTTGATGGTTTGCTCCCCTACGGCAAGGAAATTGACCGCTGCGCCACCGAAGGCGGGATGTTCCAGGCCATCAAATACTGCAATCCCAAGTACACCGCCTCGCTCAACAAGGTGCTGGACGCTTTGGAGCAGATGGAGCTGGCCGAGCAGGCGGCAGAGGACGCGGACGACGAGGACG
>CALXAO010000152.1 GCA_944386295.1 uncultured Clostridia bacterium
CGTCAATATCGGGCTTGATCTTCTGTTTGTTATGGTCTTTCACTGGGGAATTCCCGGTGCAGCAGCAGCCACGGTCATTGCACAGGGATGTTCCTGCGTATTCTGTCTGTGGGTATTGCGCCGCCTGACGGTTCTCAAAATGCAGAAATCCGACTGGAAACCTGACAGCGTACTGATTCGCCGTCTGTTCCAGCTGGGATTGCCCATGGCATTTCAAAACGCCGTGATTGCGGTTGGCGGGCTGGTGGTACAGTACGTCATCAACCAGTTTGGTATGATCTTTGTGGCAGGATTTACCGCTACCAACAAGCTGTACGGCCTGTTGGAGCTGGCAGCTACTTCGTTTGGCTTTTCCATGGCCACTTTTGCCGGCCAGAACTTGGGGGCCAAAAAATACGAGCGCATCCGGCTGGGAATGCGCTCTGCTCTGAAAATAGCCATTGCCACTGCACTGGTCATTTCCGTGCTGATGATTTTGTTTGGAAAATATGTATTGCTGCTGTTTATTTCCGGCGAACCCGAAGAAGTTGCAGCAGTGCTTGAAGTGGCCTATACCTATCTTTCGATTATGTGCTCCGTGCTGTTTATCCTGTATCTGCTGCACCTGTACCGTTCGGCATTGCAGGGAATGGGGGACACGGTTATCCCCATGGTTTCGGGTATTGCAGAGCTCACCATGCGCATCTCCTGCGCACTGCTGCTGCCGATCTGGCTGGGGCAATTCGGCATCTATTTTGCAGAAATCGCCGCCTGGACGGGCGCGGCGGTTATTCTGGCTGCTTTTTATTACATCCGCCTGCATCACCTGCTGCACGGAATCCCCGATAAGCGCATCCAGGTTACGCACGACGGCATTGTAGAGGATAACGCCGGTATACCCTGACCTTGCAATACTTGCAATAGGTGGGGAAATACGGTAGAATAAAAAAGAAAAGGCCTGCGCACAGGCGCTTCCCTTTATCTATATCATAACGAGGTACTAAATTATGCAGATTGCTCCTTCCCTTCTGGCCGCGGACTTTACCCGTCTGGGAGAAGAAGTTCGGCGTGTGGCCGAGGCGGACTATCTCCATCTGGATATTATGGACGGCCATTTCGTCCCCAATATCAGTTTTGGGCATGAACTGGTAGCGGCGCTCCGTCCCCTGACGGAGCTGTCGTTTGACGTACATCTGATGCTGGAACACCCGCTCTCCTATATCCCGCAGTTTTTACAGGCTGGCGCAGATGATATTACCTTTCACGTGGAGTGCAGCGATTCCATTCAGGAAACATTGGACGCGATTCATCAGGGCGGCGCAAAGGCCGGTCTGGTGCTCAAGCCGGGTACACCGGTGGAAGCCCTTTGGCCCTGGCTGGACCAGATCGATATGGTGCTGGTGATGACCGTAGAACCCGGATTTGGCGGACAGAAATTCATGGCCGACATGATGGAAAAGGTGCACCGCATCCGTGAACGCGCCCCCGGGCTTCCCATCCAGGTAGACGGCGGCGTAAACCGCGAAACCATTGCAGCCTGCGCCGCAGCCGGTGTGGATATCTGTGTGGCAGGCACTGCCGTTTTCCGTGCCGAAAACCCCGGCGAAGCGATCCGCATGCTGCAAAGCTACTGAGCCAGCGCTTCCAGCGCACAGTCGCTCAGAAGAATCCCATACTCACAGGCCGAACAGGCCGCCAGCCGGCCGCGCCCTGTAAAGCGGCCATACTCCCCCAAAATACACCGCAGCGCCGGAATTTCATGCAGGCGCGCGGAAACACAAAGCCGCCACCGGTCTGCCTGCGGCGGCGATGGCCATCGGTACAGCCGGGAAGAGAGTCCGGGAAAGCGTCCGCGCAGTGCTGACGCGGCCCGAAACAGATCCTCTGCCCGGCTGAATTCATATAACAGCGCATGGTGCTGTGAGACAGTGCGCAGCCGAAGACGTTTTTGGGGGCAGACGGTGAACAGCAAAATGGTTTCTCCGCTTCCCGCAGGATATGCGCGCAGCAAAATGGTCCGGCCAGCCACCGGGACCCGATACTTTCGGCTGATTTGAGAAAAAATACGTGCGGCTGCCAGACGGCAGTGAAGGCTCTGCCATTGAGAGGCGCCCTCCCGGCTCAGCCCCAATACCTGTGATTCTTCACGGGAAAGGACCACCAGGAACCGGGAAGGGTTTAGCAGCTGTACTTTCATTGCGGACACCTCCATAACAAGTACATTCCAGAAAAGGGGTATCTTATGAAACGGTTCTTCCCCAAAGGGGTTTTCCTGTCCCGGCAGGAGGACCCGGATGGTCAGATTATCGCGTCCTATACGCCGGAAAAGGTGCTGGTTCCCCTGTATCCACGGGGGGTGGGTATGGTTCCGGCAAACACCCAGGTGAAACGGGGTGCGCTGCTGGGTGAAGAGGGTGGTTTTGCACCGGATGCAGGCACCATACAGGAATACCGCGAAGTCGTGCACCCGGTACTGGGGCGCATGCTGTGCGCAGTACTGGAGCTGGGTTCCAGGCAGCCGCCGCGCGGCCACCGCAGTTCAAAGCCGCAAAAGGGCAGCTGTACTCCGGAAGAAATTCAGAAAACCGCCATGCAGGCGGGGATTGTCGATGAATGCAGCGGTGAGCTGCTTTGGAAACGGCTGCGGCAGATGTGGGAAGACCCGCCGGAGTTTATTGCCGCCAATGCACTGGAAGACCTGCCCTTTTTGCCGGGCGCAGCGTTCTTTTTGCAGGAACAGGAAAAAGTTCTGCGGGGGCTGGAGTATCTGGCGGATGCCGCCGGTACTGGGTACCGTGTCGCGTGGAACTCCCGCCGGGTAGGGGATGCCATCAACGGGCTGCCTGACTATCTTTCGCTATCGCTGGATGAAAGATATCCCGCGTGGCGGCTGTACCAGAACCGTCATGGCGGAAAATCCATGCTGCTGGGCGTACAGGCATTGGCGGCGCTGGCCGACGCGGTCGAAAAGGGCCGCGTACAGACGCACACCGTCATCGCAGTGGGAGGGGACGCTTTGCCCAAAACACAGCTGCTGCGTGTTCCCATCGGCACCACGGTGGAGGATATATTGCAGTTTTGTGGTATTGGCGCAAGGCCGTGCCACGTTGCCATGGGAAATATTGTTTCTGCTGTTTCTGTACTGGAGCCTGAAACACCGGTTACCGCTTCCTGCCAGAGCCTCACCGCTTGGAACCCGGCAGAGGTACAGCTGGATGACCGTGTATTCCCGTGCATCGGATGTGGAAAGTGCCAGCGCACCTGCCCGATGGGGCTGGCACCCTGGGTTGTGCAGGAAGCACTTGGGCAGGACCCTATTCCGCAAAATATGCTGTGGCGTGTAGAAGAATGTGTGGATTGCGGTGCGTGCCGGGCGGTATGCCCGTCGGGAATTGATTTGACAGCCTGTATGAAACAGGCTCGGGAACTTCGGAAGCGGGGTGGTCTTGCGTGAAACTTCTGGAAGGGAATATGCGTCTCATCCATTCGGGCCGTTCTTCTGCCGGAATGATGTGGGATATGCTGCTGGTACTGCTGGTGACCTCTGTGCTGCCGGGCATCTATCATGGTATGCGGGCGGCTGTCCTCATAGGATTTTCCATGCTGGCCTGCGTGGTGGCTTATATTTTGTTTCAGCTGGTCAC
>CALXAO010000153.1 GCA_944386295.1 uncultured Clostridia bacterium
TAGGAAGATCTCTCACGGGATCGGTAGTGCTCACTTTGATCTCAGCTTCGACAGCTTTCTTATCATTCTTAGCTGCCTCGTGGGAATCCATGAGCTCTTCAGAATCACTCTCCTTTTTGATATCATACAGGAAGTGACTCTGGGGAATATTAGCGGTTTTGTTTCTCAGTTGATCCATCGTAGGAACCGGATCAAGAACAGCCGATTTCCTATTCTCCAGTTTCGGCTCAGGTTTCTTCGCAGCCGGTTTATTCACCGTATTGTAATTCTGCATATTGAGTTCCAGAGTAGAACCATCCTCCAGTACCTCTTCGACATAAGCCTTATGCAGAATACACTTCAAAATATTTGCAGGAGACATATTGATCCCCTCATAGGTACCATGGATCGGGGGATACAGAGTACGAACGGGAAGACGGGCAATGATATTGACCTTCTTCACCATCGTATTGCGAGTAATCTCGGGTGTGTTATCACGCTTCATCGGACTCACCGTCCTGTTCTTTGACTACGAGATCCACTACGGAGAAGTCATCCGTAAGAGCACGGATATAAGACTCCTTCATCATCTCGTCCATAAAGACTTGCTCAACATCGCGCATGGTACAAACCCACCTTTCGGTTATTATACTGTTTATCCAGTAGTTTTCTCCATCAGATACATAATGAAATGACTGATGATAAAGATATTGATGGGAATAAGATAGAAGAACTGCTGATTGGGAGTATAGTCCAGCTGACGAATCAGATCGATCAGATTCCCCTGAATGTAGTCATAGTCCTTCTTGAAGTAAGCAATCATGAGATTGTACACTCTCTTCTCAACCGGATCAGTATCTAGATAGAGCTCTCCAGATTTACATCTCTCGAGAATCTCCCCAGGAATGATCTCTACTCGAGCATTGAAGAGATTATCATCGTTGTATTTCATCTCATAGAATTTATCTATGGTAGTCGTCATCAGAGAGTTGATGTCGGAAATGATAACAGCAGATGCAGTATTCCGAATCGCCCGGGTAGCAAGCTCATCGGGATTCTCCAATACATAGAAAATTGTCTTCGTATAGTCAAATCCAAACGTTCTCGCCACGGGTGTATCATGGTGCACATAGATGTAATCTTCTCCATAAGACATCAACTTATTCCGTATCATAAACTCAACCAAATACGGATCGTAGAAGTAGTACCCATTCATCTTATAGACGAAGTTCTGTACTTTCGCATTGAAGAATACCTGATAAGCAGATACCAGATCGGCAAGTACACTCTCCAGCTTCTCAATCAGCTGATAGGAAGTATCTTCAATGATACACTTGAAATCAGTACCGGCATTTCCAATCATACACCGATACGTTTTCTCTACTTGCTTCTCGATCTTATCAATGGACTCAATATACTCCAGCTTATAGCTAATCTGGTATACATTCGATCCATTATCCAGCGTATCCGAGTTCGCATCATTGACCTTAAAGAGAACTTTCTCTTTCAGATAATCAATCTGGAAGAAGTCTCCCATAGCAGGTTCAATGGTGTTAGGGAGCACAATCGCTTGCCCCTCAATGGGTTCCGTCTCCAATCCGAACTCTCCAACCTCTAAAGTTGTCTGAATATTGTCAATACCATACAGATAGAAGTCAAGAATCTTATCGAACTTGATAGGAGCCTGTTCCCCAATATGGGCATAGTTCATCCCACTAGCAGGATCAAGAGTAGTCTTTGCTTTATTCTGTCTATAGTAAGTAACCTTAGTCGGTTTCTTATCGGTAAATACATAGTAGGGATTGTTCAGAACACCTTTAGTTGCCTGGACAAGAGAATCTACAGTCTTGGCATACTTAGTATTCGTAAACTTTCCTCCCATATAATTCACCTCCATATACTCATTGATTACTAGTAAGTTGAGACGCCCCTATATGACAAAAAATAAAGAGAGCTTCAAGAGCTCTCTTTATTTTCCTTTTCACAAGGAGTTCTGTAGAACTGCTGGTTCTGGAATCCCTGATAGGTAGGCCAGGGCTGCCATACAGGAGGATATACAGGACGCTGATAAGGATACTGATACTGCATGGGATATTGATAATTGGGATAATATCCACAGAAGTCATTTGCCATACCGACCCATGCATTTTCTGCATATCCTTGCTTCTTCTTTTCAACAGCAATCTTCTGTTGTTTCCATCTCCACTCATGTCTCGGTTTCATCTTGCATTCTCCTTTGCTCTCTTATGCAGTTCAATGATCTTATCGGCGAGTTCATTCATTTGTCGGCAGAAGAGCTCAAACTGCTTCTCCCGGCTAACCATTCTCCGGCCAATGGGATGATAAGAATCATTGTAGGTTGTCTTCTTGGAGTAGTGCCGGACTTTCCCATTCTTCATCAGTCTTCTCATCTGATACGTCCCTGCGCCTTTCCTTTCGTCTTACTGAGTTGCTTCATGAAGACTTTATGACCTACGTGATAAGTACGATACATAGGCCATCTAGCCTCAGCGCAAAATAGATTTCTCGTATATCTACGAGTTCTCCCATCTGGTGTAAATTGTTTCATACAATAACCTCCTTTCTATCATTATAATATATAAACAAAGGCGGGGAGCATGACAACTTGTGTCATGCTCCCAATCGATCAACAAAGCGAGGTGATGTTCCAAAGGCTCTATGCGCAAGCCTAATTTATAGTTGCCAAGTATTTATTTTACTCGACAACCTTGATAACCACTGCGATATAGAAGGGATAGGGCTGACGCAGCTGCATGGCAAAGGACTGGGTCTCAGTCTTGGAGTCCAGCACAGCCTTGCACTCATTCATCAGCTCATCGAAGTCAGTGTTCATGCCGGAGAACTTCTCCACAGCAGTAGCCATGGCATCGCACAGCTCAGTGCGCAGGGTGTCGAGAGAGTCACATTTCTCGACATACACGTTCACAGTATCCATACCCTCGGTGGAGTAACGGATAGGATCAGTGGTCTTGACATCGGCGAACAGACCCTCACGAGAAGCCCAGTTCGACAGGTCAACACACTTCAGACGGATCATACCCTTATAAGTAGCCATAGGATTATACCTCCATTACCTATTTGATATACTTAATTGTTGTAAGGGTATATTTTATAAAAAAAGAATGTGGGATTAACCCACATTCTTTTTCCAAGCTTTGAGATCTTCCCAGATGGAGAAGATCCGCTTGGCAGAGGGAAGTCCACCGGCTTCATTGTAAGCCCCGACATAGGCTCGCGTGAAGAGATCACACAGGCCAAACTCTCTCTCCATGTATTCCATGGAGATCTCCTGCATGTTCTGAACTCCACGCAAGTAGCACACGTGGTGCAGGAAATCTTTTTGGTCCACTGGATCGGCAAAGGCATGACTCTCCCATTCCGTCACACACAGGTTTGTAGCATACGTGATATTCCTCACCATTGTAGTGAGAGTATGTGATAGGAAATCCTCAGAAGAGCATCCGATTGCCTGCTGTTTGGTAACAACGAGGAATACATATCCATTATACTCCTCGAATCGGAAGTCATCCGATTCAAAGAATGGACCCATTGCCAGCCCAAGCCGTCTAGGATCTTTATATACCCAAGACACGGCAGCTTTAATGCTGCAATACCTGGGCTCAAAATAGCCCAGAACGGATGCATTGCCGGATATGCCACTGTAGTTGTCAAGTACGAATTTCATATTAAGCTACTCCTTCTGCTGGATATGCCCAGCGAATAAGATATGAAGGCCAGTCAAGTACCTTCATTCACTATGATATTATATAATTGAAAATATCGAGATTTACGAAAAAAAGAAAGGGACCCGAAGGTCCCTTTCTTATTATACGGATTTTGCCCACTCGAGTACTTCGAGTACAGTTCCCCAGATAATCTCACCAGCGGTTCGATACGTAGGATTCCTATGGGTCATCTTACGTACCACAATGATGTCGCTGTTCTTGATTCCATCGACCTGAGAATGATCCTCCAGGATATACTTCACCTCTTCAATATCATGACACTGATGGATGTGAAGCGTATCGCCAAGCGGATCAAAAACCATGAATGGAACGGAACAGCGCTTAATCATCTTGGAGTCAAATCGAGCTGGAATCTTATGCAAATCCATAAGATCATTGAGAATATGGGTACCATCTTTTGCTCTCGGGAAAAATTTGCGCTCGAATACTTCCATGTTTAATCACCTTTCTTTACACAGTATCTATGATATGCTCACCAGGTACCCCATAGTCCTTCTCGCCAGGATATGTATTTCTATGAAATACGAATGGTAACCCTATCGATATTAGGAGATTGGTATACACTGATATGTCATAACTGGTAATATCATTATCCAAATAGATATGGGCAGTTGTATTGAATAGGCTCATACCCCTCTTCCAGACAAGATACTTAATGACATTATCCAATCCTTCTTTGCCATTAGTACTCATAATAATCTTATTGAACTGGAATGCTCTCAGATTATAGTGAATACTTAATGCATCGAATGGGCCTTCTGCTAGACATAGATCAGTGTGGTAGTTTGGATTAATACCCTCTGGGATACAGTAGAACGTATTTCCATGCTCATTGATGGTATAGTTTGTATATCTCTTTCTCAGAGACTCATGGACTTTCTCTTCTGGGATAACTCTTCTCATAATGACATGAGATCCATCTACTGAGAGAAATCCTACAAATCCAAATGCCAACTCTTCCATAATCTTTGGGTGGCGGCTATGGACTTTAATCCCATTAAAATTCAGATAGTCCAATAGATTGAGAATGATCTTATACCTGGGAATATCATACAGGGTAAGATGCCCGCCTATTCGTTTATTGACATAGGCTAGCTTCTTCTGATACTCTGGGGTATTCTTCACTGGGATGATTGTGTTCTCATAATCTTGGGTATGGCTCGCTGTGAAAGATCTAGACAGAGAGGTATCTACTCCCAGATTCCGATTATAGGTCAATACCAGATTGATTAGAGATGTATCATAAATCTCCAATCTCTGGAAGAAATCTCTGCCTACAGAACCGCTGGAATTACACTTGAAGCAGTTGAAAGAGATAGTCTTATTCTTTCGGTTTATACCCACATAGAGATGGGCACTATTCCGATTCTTGCTATCTCCACAGAAGGGACATCGTATGATACATTCCCTTCCACCAGATGCCCTCTTTGCCTTGTAATGCTCAATGAGATAATCCCGTAAAGCAATATAGGGCATTGGTAACTCTTGGTCAAGAACTCCCATTCTCTTTCTTCCTCAGAACGATCTCATACCCAATTGCATCCGCATATTTGATAATGGTTCTAAGATCCACATCTTTCCCAGTCTCTACTCGAGAGATGGTACTGGGAGACATCCCTGTAGCATCAGCAATATCTTGCTGAGTCCATCCATATCGTTGTCGGATTGCATGGAGATGCATATGGAGAAAGAATCGATTACAGACTCTGTCTATATCTCGATCCTCATCCACAATGGGATAATACGCTTCTTTCTTTTCACTCATAACTCTGGCCTCTTAGAATAGAAGTGAACTTTATTTACCAAAGATAAGATACAGGCTAATTCACTTGCTGTAAAGTTAGCCCCAATATCAGGATCATTGGTCACCAGATTGGCCATCTTATCCAAGATGATCATATCATTGGAATTGAAGACGGGTATATCTGATGGGTAACGAATGATGATATTGTCCTCTGGTTTCAGTTCATCAAACAGGTTGGAATCTTCCACCATGAATCGCTCCTCTGGTTTAAATAATCTGGAGACAGTCGTAGTGATTGGTTTACAGGTAAACGTTCTCTTAAAGAAATGCTTTGAGATACCAACCACTTCAACCACAGCGATATCAGTTTCTCTTTGACCTAGCACATTATGCTTATCAAAGAGATACCGCTTGTTGATCTCTATCTCATTCGGCTTCATGGGGAGTATCCTCGAAGGTAGGAATCTCAGTGGGATCAATATCCATCATGATATCATGGGAATGATCCTGGCAATCATCATTACACCGATGAGGCATAGCACTCATCAGATTATCAGATGTAGAGTGGACACAAGTAGTCTTATCCATGAACTCATACAGCTGATTGAATATCTGAGCAAACGCCTTCACGATATCCTGATCCTGAGGATTCTTATCCAGAGGACTGGTGTCAATCATCTTCCATCTGGTCATATCAACAGGAGCACCAGCGAGAGCCACATCAAACATAGCAGACAGAGGGTGCTCCTTGGGCATAGGATACATATCGATCTGTGCTTGTAACTCTCCGTTCTCATCGGTAACAAAGTCTTTGATAAAGACCAATACCTCATTCACCGGGTCATAAGACATGCAATTCAGTTCAGACTGAATTGCATTTGCAAGAAACTTTACGGGAAGACTAACTAGCATAATTAACAACTCCTTTCTTGATTACCATAATGGTATCACGAATATAATATATAACTTATGACTTATAATATGCCGACAAAAAAAATAAACCCCAGGGAGAATACACTCCCTGGGGTATTTGCTTTAGATGAGATTGATATACTGAGGGATCTCTTCCATCACAAGTTCAGGAATGATCTGGATCTTCTTCCCATTGATCTCGGGATACTCAGGCTCAATGGCCTCGAAATCAGAAGTGATGGTGGTCGCTATCAAACCCAACACATGCTTTCTGATCTTCTCACTCCGATATTTCTGAATGACTTGCTGATAGGTATCACTCATCTCAAGCTTTGTCAAATCCTTCTTATTGATGCTCTTCCTAGTAGCCAAATGGACTACCTTAGAGGAGATGATATGGGGTAACAGAATCATCCCTGCATCCTCCAGAATTCTCCTCGCTGCAATGATCAGCTTTACATAGTCCATGACATTAATCATATTGATCGTACTAGGATCTCCAAAGTACTTATAGAAGAGGTTGAATACAAAGTCCTTCTGGAAGCTATTGATAGGAATAGTGGGCATTCCTTCAGACAATGCATTGTAATAGAACCTTACTTCATCTTCATCGAAAGGACCATAGATCATCTCGATGTTTTGCATAGAGGCTCTACAAGCAACCTTATTCTGCAAATACAGTGCAGAATCATCTTTCCTCAAGAACGACTCGAATTTATCCAAGTCGCTGTTCAAATCTTCCACTTACATTGACACGGAGTCGTTACTTCCGTGCACCTTTATCCAGGAATATACAATCCACTTGATCCATCATGATATAGAAGTGCTTACTAATCCCATGTATCTTGATTGCAATACAGTTCTTAGCAAGAGAGATAGTACTCGGAGTATCTGGCATACACTCGATATAACCAACGTCTCCATTATAGATATATCTTCTAGTCTTTGGATGCAGTCTATAGGTAGACAGCTTCTGTCCTAAACAGAAGAAAGATACATATACATCCAAGATGCACTTCTTGTTTCTCTTATTACAATTGGTCTGAATGACCACAATGAAGTTACTTCCGGAGAATGCTTCATACTTCTGAGTGAATGGATTGAACTTGTACATCCGTCCGTCAAACTCTTTCAAAGTGGTGGAGTGGTCTATATACCCGAGTGTAGTGACTTGCTCAATAGCAGTTGATAGATCGTAATCCGCTCCACTATGTCGAATGTATTGACCATCCTCATAGTAGCGGTAATATTTGTGGTGTCCTTTCATTGTATAAACTCCTTTCATAAGGTCTGCATGTTTCCATGCAGGTTAGACTATATCATCACCCTCCCGGTTGGTTAGACCGGGAGGGTGTCTCCCATTTCGAACCCACTTGGGCCCTACGTGATTACTCACTAGTCGTTGGACATTCCTTCCTGGAGAAACTTGGGAATGTTGTTGTTGAAGATCAGGCAGAGATGCGCCTTGGTAGCCTTGGCATCAGACACGGTGCAGAAACCAGTAACGCATCTGGTTCCCCCATTTGTCAGATTGCCGGCATTGGAGACGACGATCTCTGCATCATCCTCATAGTAAGAGAGGATGGCCTTCAGTTGTCCTGCGGTGAATTTGTACATAATAATTTCTCCTTTCTGGCTTTGCTGCTGATTAGCATACTCATTTATGAGATTAGCCTCCCAGCAATTAGAGAGATTGTTCGACATGGGTTACCCCATGAAGGGACAAATTGCTTATCCCGATTTGATGAGGAAAGACTAAAGAATGCGAACTCATATTCTATATCGAGCATTTGATCGTATTGTTCACTCCTCTGCCTAATGAGGAGCCGAGCTATTTCCTTTCTTACTCTGCTGCAGAGGCTATCTGCAGACCAGACTATATCATGATCCCTAAAGCAATCTCCGTTCTCATCTCTATGGACCCCCTCCGTTTCGGGCAGGACCTTCGCCCTACGTCTATGGGTTCATGTGAGTATATATTGATATACCCAGCATGCCGAGACTAGTCGTTGAACTTTCTTTTCTGTGTCCGCTCTGTTTGCTATATGAGAATGCAAATAGTCTTCAGCACAAACCAAATCAGCTGGTGCAGGAGATGGGCTCTGAACCCACATCCTACGTATTTACGTTGTTTATGCTGAAGGGCATTCTCGCTCCCCTTCACCGAGCGTCACCATCAAGCTTAGCTGCTGATCAAGCCAATCTTTTGTCTTTTTAGAACCTTCACGCTCATCACCATCTGCCCATTACCATCCAAGCATAGATGATCACGTTGTAGTGCAAAAGTATAAAGCTAGTTCCAGCAATTAGAAGGGTTTTGCACTTAGTATTGCGACTAAGTGGGGCCTCATTCGACCCAGTGTTGTTCAATATAGATCTGAAGTTCAGGTTAATAATATTTTCTGAATACTTGTACTTTGGAATGATATTGATGAGAATATTTGCTACGGAGTTCTGAGCATGAATCGTAGCATTCAATCCACGGATGTCTTGCTTCTCGAAGATATCTTTATTCTTTGTCTCAGACTGGTGGACACTAGAGGTAGCTGTCTCGATCAACTTGGAATAGATATCCACGTCAGGATCGATCAGAAGAAGACGATCGAAGATCTCCAACAGGAAATCATTCGGCTTCTTGATCTGTCTTACCTTCATGAAGTGACATACGGGAATGATAATCATATTCATGAGCACGCTGATGAGCATAAGAAGTTTTGCATGACGATTCCGGTACTGGAGCACCGGATTCTTCTTATTTCTATACGTTAGCTCAAGTGTATAATTATCCTCATTCATCTGCATTAACTTCACCACAATCGGAGACTGCGGATTAATGAAGTACT
>CALXAO010000154.1 GCA_944386295.1 uncultured Clostridia bacterium
TATCTCTCTTATTTTTTTTTAGTCTTCTTCAACCTCATGAGGCTCATAGAGAGACTCATCGGGAATATCATAGTCAGAGAATTCCTGGTCAACCTTGCGATCGAACTCTTCTTCATCCTTCTCGAGGGATTCCTCGAACTCCTCGTCAGACATAGCAACGAGCTCATCGATTTCCTTTGCCACTTCAGGAGATACATTTTCAATGCTCTCCTTGAAAGCAATATATCCATCGATGATGTCGTTGAATCGGAAATGATGGAGAGACTTCTCGAACTTCTCGAGAATATCATCTCTATAGTATTTCCAGATATCTCTGGCGCATACATCCAGATGTCTCTGCTCCATAGTAGAGAACTGAGACAGCTGATCAGCCAACTGACCGATGGTCACTCCATTGATATCAGGAGAATGGTTATAGCAACTGTACTTAGCCCCGAATGCCTCTACCTTAGCCAGGGTAACAGGATCTCTGAAACCCTCCTGGTAGAGATCGGCAATCAGTGAGAGATACTGATTCAGACATTGCTTCAGATCATCGCTCTTTTGAATTGCTTGATAGGGAGGAGGAGCTACGTATTTCTCTTCCGCCATGATTTACACCTCCCTGGGGTAGACGTATACATTGTGCTGAGCAGAGGGCACAATGAACTGGTTGCAGGTAACCATCATACCCACGATCTTCATGACAGAGTTCAAGATGATGGTATCGGACTCAATGGAGGACTTAACAGTTCCATCATACTTCATACGACGAAGGTTGATAGGCTGCAGAGCCTTCACAGAATTGGTCAGCTCCTTGGCAGCATCAATCTTATTCATACGGGTCTGATACAGAGCCATGATCAGCTCATTGTAGCAGTTATAGACTGCATTCTCAATGAGAGCAACCGCAGGATCTCTGTCATCATTATTTGCATCATGCACTTCAGACAGGACATGCTCTCTGATGATCTCATCAATGGCCAGATAGCCGGAGAAGTTAGCACCCCAGCCAACACCATTGGCAGCAGCAGAGCGGCAGTTCTTGACAGCATCCTCGATCAGATGCAGCATAGCATCACGATCAGCAGGAGTCATACCACCGACACGAACTTCCACCAGATTGGACTTCAGAGAGTGCAGACGACGCTTCAGAGTGCCTACCTGATGGATGTCACCACCATCAGCAGTATTCTTCTTGATCTCAGACTCAACGAAGCTCAGAATATTCTGATAGAGAACGGTATAGTTCCCATCCTCATCTCTCATCAGACTGGGATGAATGAACTTGGTGGTGGTAGAAGAAGCCTCGACGGACTCACAATGGCCAGCCCACTCATACACATTCTCAGGAGTAGGAGCATTGCCATTCTCGAGGTCATTCTTATAGACCTCGGCATCGATGTATTTGAAGATCATCTTAGCACCACACAGCTGAGCAATATCCATGATCTGATCAGGCTGAGTGCGGTTCTGTATGATAGTGATGGGCAGCTTATTGCCAGCAGGCATCTGGTTCTGATACTGGAAGATGATGGACAGGAAAGAACTCATATCCCGAGAGATCTTGGGGCAAACGATCACAGTGGGAGTGATCATGTCCATCTGCTTGGTCTGCATGGGCTGAATGATATTCCGATTCAGAATGCCATCCAGTAGTACACCCATCTCCTTAGTATCAATGGGATCTTCAAAGAAGTACACCTCAGGGTTATCCACTACAGAGGTATTGTCTTCAGTATTGGTCACCAGACAGGAATCCACGAAACCACTGTCGATGGTCATACCATCATACATCTTCACGGTGATGTCCTCGGCAGTAGTAGGAGCCACATCGACGAAAGCAGCCATACCATTCGTCTCATAGATAGAGTACAGCAACTGAGCGACATAGGGATCACCATTGGAAGAGGTATATGCAATGTCGTAGATATCTTGGAGAGTGGGTTCAGTGGCATAACCTCGGATCTTTTCATCCATCTCCTTGCCCACATAGTCCATGGCACGCATAATGTCAGCAGCATTCAGATCAGGATTCTGCTCCATAGCCCGATGGATAGAATGGAAGATAGACTTAGACATCAGGACAGCACTGGTAGTGCCATCACCGACAGTATTCACGATATTCCGAGTGATAGACTCGATATCATCCTTGATAGCCTGCTCGATGATACCGTTGTAATACACCTGGGACAGAATGGTATGACCGTCCTTGGTGTAGGTATTGAAAGCATTCAGTTTCTTGATACAGGTATTGCTACCATGAGGACCAAAGCTATTTACAAGAATAGCTGCCAGGTCAGCCAGGATAGCACCCTGAATCTTATGGAGCACCTCAGCAGGAACCACGCTGGAGAGGTAAGTAATCTTCTTCTTGCCCTCTCCGGCATGATCTTCATCCTTAATGACAAAAGGAGTCAGATTGTGTACCTCCTGATCAGCTACGTCAGTCTTGTCGTAACCCATAAAAAATAAATCTCCTTTCACTGAATTCGACCATAATCAGGACAGGTTACGTCATTATATGAATCAATGATTTCAAATTGATTTGTATCTCCCCATTGAATCACATACTCACGCAATAGTATCACATCATGGTCTATTAGTTGCAAGTTACTCCCATAGTTTAAAACAGCTATGTGGGTACAATCAAATGGTTTATATCGATCCAGATCGTGAATGTCTCCTATATGCAAACGAGCAAACTGATTTACATCAATTGTCTTCTCATTCGCATTCTGAATGATGGTACAATTATTGCATCCATGGAGAATTTCGCTTGCAGTCTGGTATTCGAATACATTGTGTGTCAAAACGGTAGATTTGATAAATCCTGAGTTTCCATACACTCTAATCAATCGAGGTATGAGGGTTCTGGGAGCACGATTGTACACTCTTTTTTGATTGAGATAAGTTTCATAGATAGAAGTAAATGACTCTTTGGGTTTCCCCTTGAAGCATTCTTGAACGACATTCTTCCCGTAGCCAAATACTCTAAATTGCTTCAGCTTTTCAAAAGGCTGATGCAAAAAAGAATAGTTGACTGTAGAAAGCTCTCCAGGAGGGTAATCCTCCTGGAGAGCCTTAACTACACCGAGATGAAGGTCGACCAGCGTATCAAAGTCAAAGAGAAGACGAGAACTGTTCTTTCTCTTAGGGGGCAACTGTTGATCGCCAATCATGACCATTCACACTCCTTAGTCGATATCGTCGAGGGTAGCAGAAGTGTACTCGTTGTTACCAAAGTCATCACTACTGCCACCATTGGAAGAGGAACCACCACTCTGAGAGAAGAAAGAGGTAGAACTACTTCTCTGAGACTGGCCGGCGGAAAGATCGAGTCCGAGCTTCTCACCGATACGGTTCAGCTTACGATCAATGCGGTTGAACTCATACCGCTCCTGCTCCACGACGGAATAGGCAACTGCATAGGTCATGCTCTCGAAATAGGTTCTCAGGACATCCTTGAGCTGCTCGAGCTCCAGATCAGGATAATACTTGCGAGTAAAATCCTTGTTGGACTCAGAGAACCCACAGACGGAATAGTGGTACTCACCCTTCACTTCATAACCGAAGGAGGAGGAGATATTACCATTCTCGTCGATCTTACGAATGATAATCATAGGATTCTTAGAGCCGAATTCCTTCCCGGTAGAGAAGGTAATCAGGCCACTACCAGAATCAACACCATGGTTGTCGTACTTCTCAGGATCACTCATGAAGCCACAGAGCTCATGATAGAGGATACGAGCCTTAGTATGATTCAGGTAAACAGAGATTCCATTCTTCATATCAAACGTAGGAGCATCATCCGGGGAATCCGGATTACGAGGGCAAATACTGATACGCAGTGCATTCTTCCAATATTGAGTGGTCAGACAGGTCTTATCAATCGTGCTGCTTCCGTTGTTGAATCGATACTGAGAATATACAGTGGGCTCGAATACTTGGCTTTGCTTCTGATTGTTGTTGTAGTTTCCGTACGGCATAATGTGATTCCTCCTTAGCATATAAAAGGTAATATTTAGTTGGTGGACTTGTTACCAAATACCTCGGCGAAGTATTCACCGAGATGGAAGTAGACAGCAGACTGATTAGTAGTCTTGACAATCGAATCAAGACGACCATATTCCTCTGCAACACCGATAAGTTCATTCGCAACGTCATTGGATTCGCCGGTGTCGCAGTATAGAATGACCTTGATCGGACGCTTATCCGTCATAAGGTGCTTGATGACTTCATAAAGGGCTTTGACATTTATCCGTTTGTTGATCAGGTCAATCATATAGAGGAAATGAGTGCAGTCGGCTTTTCCTTCGTTGTATTTGGTATCGTAGTCAGGGTTGCCAGTATACTCAACGGGATCGAAGTATTGATCCTTAGTCATATACCGCTTTATAGTACAACGCCAATCGATGAGTCTACCGACAGGAGATACATCTTGACCAAGGAAGATCTTAGTTGGTTTATTAGAGGAAGTGATATCATCATTGGCCGGCTTTCCGGTAATAGCTGCATATGTGATGGGATAGTTATCCTTGAACCACTGGGTATCCCAATGATGCTCCGGCTCAAAGAAGCATATATTGGAAGAGAATCCAGCAGCACCAGGATGTCCTCCGCCACCAAAGGTTTCGCATACCTTATTACACCGGATTCGTCCATTGTTGCTACTATACATGGAATACTGCCATGCCTTGGGACCAGGAATATACTTGCCAATCAGAACTGCGTTGACAGTTCCATCATCAAGGAGACTCAAGAAGTTCCAAGACTGTCCCCATGCATTCTTATATGCGATAGTATGGCCGTCAATATCCCAGAGGCCGATGCCATCTCTCTGCTCATACATCAGATATTGATTGTACCGCAGAGCGATTTTGCCATTCTCGATCAGCCTGTTTACAAGCATCTTGTCATTGACGAAATACATATCATCATAGATCCCATCCAGGTTCTCCTCATTGAGCTCATACCCATGTTCGAGAGACTTCAGCCCACAGATGAATGCATCGGCTTCCGGATCTTCCTTTGTCCATCTGTCATATGCATCCAGATGATATAAGAAGAGCGGAGTATCGACATATTTTGCAATCCGATATGCATCGCCACCACCAATTGTAATCGAAATGTGCGATTGATTAATAGCAGATGCATTTTCGCCGATCTGATAGAACTCGCCAAAATCCACATCTTTGGGCTCGAAATAATGAAGGACATAGTAGTTCATGTATGTGATGGCAGCTCCACACATGTTAGTCGTGAACAGTACGTTGAGCTTATCAACATACTGCTGCAGTCGATCATCCTCAAGCAAAGCACGGGAAGATGCATGGTGATCAAACCAATACACCACATCAGCATTATCAAGGATATACTGCAACTTATAGAACGTGACAGGTGTGAAGGACAAATCCACCAGATATACTACTCGATTGACATCAGGATCTCCACGATCATCGAAAAACTCATTGAAGGAATCATTATAATCCTTGGCATATGTCTTGATAAGCTTAGGATCAACACCCTCTTCGATCAGAGTGTGATAGGCGATGACACCAGCGATATGACCATCTGGATCATCATGATGATAGATCGTATAATGGGTAATTTTCTCATTCTCCGGCATTGTTTTCATCCTCCTTTTTATCAGAAGCCCTCAGTTCATCAAGATCTTTTTGATACTTACGAGCTTCTTCTTCCAATACGTCCATCTCTGCATAGAGAGTTGCCAATCGATCAGAATTCTTCCTGATCGCTTCTTGAGCATCATTTGCTGCTCTGGTCTTCCATTTTAATTTTCGCATAATGGAGCCCAACCCGAGCATCAGAGCATATTCCTTATTTGTCTTGACATCGGTTGTTCCTTCGATGGCATAGACCTTGCAGTTGATACCATCGCTGATACCCATCTTCATCAAATCATTAATTGCTTCATTGACGGTTCGATAGAGACTGGATACGTGAATGTAATTCAGCATTTTATCTCCACCACGAGCAAAATAGATATACTCGTCATTGTGGTAGACCACAGGGAATTTCTCAAGAGATGCTGCGCAGTTGGAATTGAAATAGAACTCATGGATATATTTAATCCTATTGAGTTCATCGTTCGTATACTCGTTTTTAGCCATAGTTATTACCTCCTTTTCAATTTGTTTTACATGAGTTAGATTTCTAACTCATTGGAATAATATACAATTAAAGGAGATGATTCCATGGCAGACCAAGGTTTCTATAATACTGGTAATACTGATCTCCGCTATATGGAGATTGGCATTGCTCTTGATCGCATTGACCGGCATAATCCCGGTTATATCTCTTTCTGTATTCCTGTCTTGACTCCTACCATGGAAAAAGAAACCAAGGTAGAGAAGACTGTCATCCAGCGTAGTAAGGGTAATATTGTAACTGAGAATGCTGGAGCTATCGATGTATCAGATATTGAGACAGCCAACTATGTAAAGATTAAGATTCCTAAAGAGATGGTGTGTCTTCC
>CALXAO010000155.1 GCA_944386295.1 uncultured Clostridia bacterium
CAAGATCAGCCATCTCAGAATTGATATTTGCATGGATCTGAGAATGATCCATATACTCGTAGACATGGGCCTTGTAATGCTTATAAAACACCGATTGTCTGACCCGAATCTTGACGTTATTTAGAAAAGCTCTATACACATCTGTATCCATTAAGGAATCTCTGGTTGCATAGAACGAGATAGCATACGGAGAGGAGGGGCTTGCAATCATTGGATTACAACCATCATTGTAGGTTTCAATATTAGGCAAGGGATTAAATTCATTCAACTTAAGCCACCTTCCTTTATCTAGTTGTTAAAAGACCTCTTTTTAAGGGTTCCACATAGTATTAATTAACTGCATCACAGGAGGTGCGATTATGTCGATTACAATCGATATGGTATACACCGACAACCCTTTTGTAGACATTATCGTTTATAACACAAAGATCTTAGCTATGGGCACTGTCTTGAAAATGAAAGATGTAGCAGATCAAAATGAGACACTGGAATCCCTTCAGAATGCAGAACAGTATATGGCCTGCATGGAAGGGACTTACATCTGGGATATCTTCGATAGCTTCTCTGAAGATGTATTGAGAAAATCAGGATTGACTGGATCTTCTCTGTCTAGTGCTCTCATTGATAAGAATACGATTCCACGGAATATGAGACAGACTGTCATGGATAATGCTGCTCTCGAATTTGTGGAGAATTATCAGGAGATGAATAACTACTATCGGATGCTCTATGGACTGCCTCCTATGGGATACACCGATGTATATCTTCCCGATACATTTACTCCGATTGATGGAGTAGATATTGATATCACGGTTCCGGTTCATGAGATGTCTGATGATATCATTTACATTCTAGATCAGAATGGCATCATTGAAGAGATGTACGATGCAGATCCCACAAACAGAGGATATCTTCACTATCTGGATAAGAAGATTTCTCCTTACTCTGCTCGTAAGGCATCTTCTTTCTTCCCTGTCTATGTACCCACCATTGATTCCACTGAGATCTCTGATGAGTACAAGGATAGACTAGAGATTAACCGGAAGTATGCCATTGCTACCATTTACTCTGAAGCATATCGATTCAAGTCTGATTACTTCGATAACTTCATTGCTGTCTTTATCATTCTCAATACGATGATCGATATGATCTCTCGAGTACAAGAGTTCATTGCTCGTAAAGAGGTTATTGATCTTCGTACTTGTCGATATATCTTTGAAGCAAATGGTGTACCATTCTTCCCTGAGATTCCTCTGAGATATCAGATCCGTATGGTGAAGAATCTTCATCAACTTCTGAAGTATAAGTCTACTCCCAGATGTATGATAGAGATCTGCTCTCTATTTGGATTTGATAATATCGAGATATTCAAGTACTATCTTCTCCGGATACGTACTAAGGGAGCCAATGGGGAGTATTCTTTTACTGGAGATCCTGACCAGGACTATGAGCTAAAGTTTGTCAAGATTCCCATTGACGAACCAATGGATGAATATATCCGTGATCCTGCGAACCAGGTAGACTATGATGAGATCACTGCTGGTGATGCTACTTGGGATGGCGGACTGGATCATGATGATGTCAAGCTGGAGCATAAGAAGCTTGATTTCAACTATACCAGAACCAAGTATCTCTCTGTAGACTCTGTCTATGAGCTCTCTGAGATTGCCATTCAGCAGGCATACTTCTATAATATGCTGTATGACAATGTGGAAGTGGAGACTCAGATTGGGGTTACTATTCCTATGATTAGTGAGACCCCGGTCAATGTCTGTGATCTGTTTACCTTCCTGACAGTACTAACCTTTAAGTACTATGGTATCCAAGATCGTATTCTGGATACTGCCAGTAAGGTTCTCTATGTCAATGGATTTAACTTCCATGCTAATCTGGGAGAACTAGCTACTCAGTTGGCGAATATGGCTTATGTAAGAAGACTGATGGGCAGAGCAATGCCTATCAAGAGAATCACTTGGGAGCAAGATGAGGCTGCTACCCAAGCCCTGGAGGATTTTATTCTCCCGGAAGATCAAATTCCTTCTTTCTCTCAGCTGATGAATATCTTCACAAATAATCTCGATGTGAGATCTGCTCTCACTGAGGGAATGAAGAATGCGGATAATAAGAGAGTGTATGACATGTTCTCCATGCTCTATGACTCTCTTATGACTATGCAACTTACTATGGATCACTTCTCTGATCCTGAGACAGGAGAACTCTATAGGGATGAGGATGGCAATGCTACCTATCAGGAGTTCCTCCGACATAAAGATCCCATTCTCTACTATAAGCTGGTAGAGATTGATATGATTGACGATCACGATACCAAGCTACAGCAGATTGGTAACCTGATTGACTCTGCTGTCTTTGCTCTGGAAGAGTGGATCGATACCGATAAATTCTCTGGTATCTTCAATGGATTCCCAGTTGTGTCTGTGGATGCTATCAAGGAATACATCCAGATGGTCATTGACTTCTATAAGTCTTATAAAGTTCACTTCTTAGGAGTCAATACCATATACACCTTTGACGACAAATGGGATGGCTGGATCAAGATTATCGATGATATCGTAGCAAAGAAAATTATCTTCTGGAAAGATGACTATGTACCCATCGTCGATCAGATCTTCCGCCAGTATAATTCCATGACTAAGAAAGATACAATCGTCATTGAAGAGAGAGTATTCTTAGATATCAGTACCTGGAGATACTTTGACTTCGTGGATCGTTGCTGGTTGAAGGATACCATTCATTTCTTCATGAGACTCTTCTTTAAAGATGAGTATGAGATCAATGATGAACTACGTTTCAATACAGCATATCAATTCAATGATAAGACTCCTATGCTGGATGTACCCATATCCTCTCAGATAACGATGACACTCTCTGATCGTATGAGTACAAGAGATAAGATTCCTGAGATGAATATCACTGCATAACAAAAAAAAGAAGGGGAGCATGTGCTCCCCTTCTTCCGTCACTATGACGCTAAGGCTCTGATAAGATTGGTACGGGATTCCCTAGTGATAGGTATATCCTCATACGAATGCTTACCGAATGCCTCCCTAATATCATCTCGGCTTGACATGGGACTTACGTGGGATTCATGAAGAAAATATACTTTTCCATCAGAACCAACACCAAAGTAACCATGTTCGTCTGGGGACGACTTGGCAAACCTAATGATGTCAGGTCGCATCATGGTAACACCTCCTTTCCATAGGAGGACTAAGAGAGATAGGAGTTATGGCTCCTATCTCTCTCACTTTTATAGTATACAATTGAGAATTCTGACTTTTACGGATCAGTGAAATTTACCACTGGATATTGTACTGACTGCTTATCTTGGTATAAGCAGTCCTTTTCCGTAGTTGAGTCAGGATGCTAGCACACTTCTTTCTGTCGTCTGGTGTAGTAATATATTGCTCAAGCATCATTGAACGCAGAATAGACTGAGCAGTATATGTCTTTGTATCATATACCGCTTCTGGGTGTGCCTCAAGATACCTACAGAATGCATTAATGACTTCTGCATTAGTGAAGTTTCTATGTTCTAATGGAGGTATCTGGTAGTCTTTGGATACTTCGACCCATTTCGTTCCACTTCTGAGATCGCGAATTAGACTGGAAATAGATGGATTGGTATCCGTACCAAATACTCTATGAGCAATCTCATGTACATCTGTTACTCCAGCTTGTAGTAACTCACATATGGCACGAACAGTTGCTTCAGATCTTACAAATTTAGGCATAGCTTACACACTCCTCATATTAGTATTATGTATAAGTTATGGAAGCCTAAAAAATAAAAATGAGAGTGGGTACTTAGTACCCACTCTCATGTATTGCTTCAGCTGTAAGTTGTTCTATATGTGCCTCATGTGCTATCTTTGAGTCCGGCAAAAATGCTTCCTCGACATCCATAGTGGTCAATTTTACGTTACTGTCGTGGAAGGCTTTCATAGCCAAATTCTTAAGTCTCGATGCAATTTGGGGTGTGATCACGCCAATCTTTCTGATACCCAATCTGTACCAGAGGTTACCAGCGCACATATTGCAGAAGCCATTCTTGGCTTCACACATAGCGCTGTATCTCATCTTGACAGTTTTGCCGATGAATTGATCTCGATTCTTAGATGTAATCTCAACCAATTTGTTTCCTTGAATAACGTAATTGTACATCATGTCCTCTACGTTATCCTCAGTTATAGTTTCGATAATGTATCTCTTAGTCCCACAGTCAGAACCAGGTTCAAGCAACTGAAGATGCTGAGTGGCATAAAGAAGCAACTTCTCCCACCAGCCACCAGTCTCAGTCTTTTTAGAGCGGCTATAGGGACCTTCAGCAAGGGTATTAGCGAGGGCAGCATACTCATCTTCGCTAACACCATCGATGTAGTTCGAAGAAATGAAATTATATCCCTTATTAGGATCGGGATCACGGACGGTACCTTTCATGATAAACATGTTCTTGAAGTGGTTGCCAAAGTCACCGCCAGCACCAGAATTAAACATATCCATGCATGGATCATTGGCGAGAAGCTCTTTAGAATAATCCATCAGTTCATTGGATATCTGATCGGCAACCTTGATATCGCCGGCATCCAGAGCTACCTTATTCTCTTTTAATTTCTTGGATTTCTCTTTACCGATAGATTTGCTAGACAGAAGCATGGCATCCGTAAAGCTAGGAGACAGGAACTGGATGAAGGGCATAGTGAATTGGGTAGACATGATGAATCGTTTCAAGTCATCCCGTTCTACATCACCCTCTAACAAAAGATATCCAATCTTCTTATACAGCTTATTGAATGCCTTCTTGGTCATGATATCGTCAACCCAACCGAATGCCTCGTAGATAGAGGGATTCTGCTGGATATAGATCTTATTAAAGATCAGTTTCCCTACAGTGGTAGTGAAGGGCTTTACATTCACTCCACGTTTGCTACCGGGGATACCATACTTACCCTTGGGGACGGTAATGAGG
>CALXAO010000156.1 GCA_944386295.1 uncultured Clostridia bacterium
GTAGATGAGGCTCTTCAGGCTCTTCCCAGCAATTAACCTGAGAGCATATGCACATTGCTGTGCATATGGAGCTTATCGCTGCTCTATGCAGCTTTTACTCCAGGATACGGGATCTTCTGATTATCCAGATTGGGGTTATTGCCTCTGACATATCCATTCTGCCACAGGACTTTCTGACCTCTATTGGTCAAGTACACAGTCTGTCTATGCACCTTGCTATATCGAGTATTATTCATGATGACCTTACCGAATACATACTCGATATCCTGAGTATAATACTCAATACAATACTGAGATATGGTATCACAGATATTGTATAGGACAAATGTCCAATAATCTTTATATGGTAGCTCCTCGATCTTATCAGTGATATTCTTATAATCCAACTTTCGCACATTGGCCATGATCTCACCGATATAATCGAGTTTATAGTTTAGGAACTTCGTTTGTCCCTTTCGTCTAGATGCGAATTGAATCATCTGATCGAGCCAAACCGTATAAGAAGAACAAGCGAAATAGTCACAACGTTCTTCATACTCATTACGGTTTCTCTCATCGATGAAATAATAGCACTCTTTCTCCTCGAAGTCAGGATGACAGATAATCTCCTCGGGGGAATATCCCAACTCCTGAATACGTGCTATCAGGTAGGGAATATCGAACGCCTGGTTCCATGCCAAACAGAAGTCAGGTTTGATCTGATTGACAATCCCAAAGAAGTCAGAGATCATTTCGATCTCTTTCTCTTCATCATAGAATAGAATATTCAGCTTGAGATCTTCCAAGCCGAAATAGAATGGGGACCCATCCTTTAATCTATTCTTTTCAGAGACATGATCCAGAATGAATTGCTTTGCCTCAGCAATACCACCATTCATGAATCGTTTCTCTACATCATATATCTGAGCTAGATTCCCTTTACTACGTAAAAGGAAAGTATAAATCTCCTTCCGTTCTTGGAAGAAGACAGTAATTGCATTGACTGGACACTCTCCCGGTTCAGGGAACTGTCCTGCTATCTCGATACCATCAACCTCGATATCGAAGAAAGCCTTTGTGATTGCACAGATGTCATTCGAATACTGATTATCAAACCAGAATCGATAATGGTCTTCAATATTATTATCACTCATAAAGACATCTGGATGCTTATGAATGGTGCGAATCTTTTGTCGATCTCCAGATTTGATACAGTCTTTATACCACTGCTTCATACCCAGAGAGTCTGCTACCTCTCGATCCAAATAGATTCGAGGTACCACATGCGCATCACAGATATTCTTTGCTACATAAAGACGATTATATCGTACTCTATGATCTGGATGCACCGTATAGAACTCATACTTGGGATTATTATACTCTTGCTTATATTTAATCCCAGTAGAAGTATCCTTGACAATCAAGGTAAGGCATTCTGCATACTTACCTTCCTCATCTCGATACTTCTTCATAAACGTATTCATGATAGTAAGTGGAGCTTTAGGTGATAAACCTGTAAACGTAAGTTGCATACTTCTAATCACCTCAAACTTGGGACATCTGGGAATCAAAATATGGATTTTACTTCAAAGTTATAGTATATTTCCAAAATGAAAATTATACTCAGAAACATCGGAATAATTGATCTATCAGGGAGGTACACTCATGTACTACAGTAATTACGATATGTCGGAATATTTCCCGGCAAAGAAACCGTCCCCTCTGGACGGCGACAGTAGTTTTGACGATGCTCTTAGCTTCTTCACTTCCGACGATGCTAAGATCGTCCCCAGTGATCAAGAGTTGGCTATGGAGCAAGCAAAGATGGAAAAGCAGGCTACAGCCACTCCCAAGAAAAAGAGATCCAGCAATAATACTCCTGCTACCCCTGCTCCTGATACAACAGTTGTTTCCTATGCAAATACATATGGGGAAACAACTGACCTTCTCCGGCAGGCTATTCTACAGGCAGATGTCCTGACGAGTGAAATCAAGCAGGACATTGATACGATTCGTGGTAGTAAGACCATGAAGGGTAAGTACACTTATATCACGAATCTGACAAGTGCTGAGGCTGGATTGATTGGTACTAAGATCTCCGCTATTAAAGAGATCAATAACACGATTACGCAGGCTCATCAGCTTGAGCTTCGTCGTGCCAAGGATGTCAAGGAAGATCAGCGGAATCAACAGAGCGATGATGCTCGTATGATGGATATGTACAATGCATTCATCAACTCTCCTATGGGTATGTACAACAATGCTCTGAATATGCCCAAGATTCCTGATATGCTTCTTGGTACGAATGGTCCGAATCCTACTATTCAGGGTGTCACTATGGCCGGTGGTCCTATGGAGACTGGTCAGCTGACTCCTGAACAGGTGAGAATGCGTATGGAGAGTAATCCCAATATCGAAGAGGTTGTCATGTATGAGCCCTCTTCTGGACGTAGATGGTTTGAGGTCATCGATAATTCCACCAATATGCCTGTGCAGAATTATCCGAAGACTGATGACTTCTTCCTGTCTGATATGACAATTGATGTCCGGGCTGGTACTGCCCGGAATAGAAACCTGGATAAGGTATGGAGACTCATCAACATCGAGGGTTCTGTCCCGATGTCTGAATATTGACAAATGAACCGGGAGAGCCCCGGTTAAGGGCTCTCCCATGTTCATCGTTTGGAGACAACAATATGAAACCAGTATGACAGTTTCCCAGCTGCCACAATATACTGTTTCCTTCTCATTATTTCTCTACAAATGCAGCAGCCCCTGGGTACGCAACCCAGGGGCTCTTGCCGCTACATAAAGAGGATGGATGAAACATGAAAATGTTTGACCGCATAAAACAAGGGATGGCAGACTCGCTTCATGCAGTACTTTATTGTTACAGAGTGATATAAAAATAAAATCCGGAGTGGCCACCTACCACTCCGGATTTTACCCACCAGATCGTTATTAACGAATGGAATTGAAATACGCTGAGTACAGACGCAAGAGCTGCTCTCTCAACCAGCTCTTATTTTCTAGTTCCATTCATAAAAAATAAAGCGGGGAAGTCTACCAGCCTTCCCCGCCTTGCAAGATTTCGTATCACATCATTCATCTGGCCAGATTTCAAATGGGGTTATGATACTACATCTTCCAAAATGGGCCGTGTCTTGACCCCAATAGGATGTTGAGTTATCTATTAAAATCCCAAATGATATTAGCCGTGGGAGAGATGGATGCTAGGCCATCGGACTTTAAGAGAATTAGATCCGCATTCTCTGTGATAATCTCAGAAGAATGAGAGATCAAAATACATTGCTCAGTATGCATGATATCCATGATATCATCCAAGAGAAGAGCAAATGCTGCTCTATTAGGTTCATCCAATGGATCATCAATCTCATCCAGTTTGATGATATTATACTCTGTAGAAGAAGTGTACAGGAGAGCAAAGGAGAGTATCATAGAGATCATTGTCAACTGACTCGAGCTCATAGAGGAGATATCTTCATTGAGATATCCCTCTCCCAGACAGGGAATACGAAACTCAGATTCATTGATGACAAAGGGTTGTAGTTGATACTGTCCTCCGAAAAGACGAGAGAGTAATGTATTGGAGATGACTAGAATATTTCCCATATACATCTGCATAAAGACCAATTGAATACCAGTAGTAGGAGAAGAGCAGTAACGAATCTTCTCCAACCAATCAGACTGAGCTTTATACTCTTCCATCTCTTTCTCATATGCTTGGATCTGAGATTGCTTTAACCGGTATCCTTCCCTTTCCTTCTGCTTCATGGAGATAGTAGTCTCCAATCTAGCAATCTCTATATCAATCAACTTGATCTGGTCTGTATAGACTCGGATCTTTCTCATAGTATCTTCCAGAGTATTGATCTGCTTCTGGAATCCCTCTTCTTGTTCCAGCTCTTCAATGATACGATCGGACAGAGGCATCTTACGATTCATAATTGTATCAGCCTCAGTCTGAAGAATGGTAATCTGGTTATTGAGGTTATCAATCTGGTATTGCAGAGAGGATGCCTGGTCTTTATACTTAAAGAGATTATCTCTTACAGATTGCTTATTAGCTTGCATCTCTGTAAGAGATCCAGACTTAGACTCTATGGTAGCGAGTAGTCTCTCATACTCCAGAATCTGTTTTTCTACAATATGATATTGCTCATAGTAGTTTGCCAGATCGATATACTTGTACATCCGATCGATATAAGTGAAGGATTCTCCTCCAACCAGATATTCAAAGAATTCTGCCTTAGAGGAGAAGATTCCTCCATTAGGCAATCTGGAGAGAATTGCTCCATTCTTATCAATAGACCGGATGATCATATTGATCATATTGAGACAATTATTATAATCTTCAATTTGATCTTTTTCGTTTCTTGCGACGTAATACTCTGATTTCTTACGTTCATAGAATTCAGAAGCATCATTGTATTCCTTCTCGGGATTCTTCTTGGATACTTCTAATGCTTTAGAGATAAAATAGCAAGAATCAATCGTACAATCTTTTGGCCTATTCTCAAGAGTAGCTGCTAGATCTCTACGCTGTTTTGCCTCGAGTACACTCTCATGCCACAGCACATTATTTGTCTCATAGTCATAAATGATACGATCTAATTCAGCTGTACTCTTAATAGGAGGAAAAGACGTATACCCACTCTCCTTATAAGCAGCGATTGCCTGATTGATGACATCGTACTGATAACTTCCACGGAAGATATCTACATAATGAACGATCTCATGGACTGTTTCGAGAGCCAAAATGTACTCATCTTTCGTAAAAGCATTCGGATCTATTCCAGTACACTGAATAGCACCCAGAATGCGCTCTTTTTGATTTTGAGCATCTCTCAACGCACGCTCTGCGTTAGTATAGTCAGCCGTTTGAATCGAAGAAATACGAGCATCAATTTCATTCAACTGTTTTGTATAATCTGCTATCACATTGTTGATAGCAGACTTTTCAGCTCTCACTTTAGTCAGCTCTTCTTTCAGAGCTTCCATCTCTTTATAGAGAGCTTCCAATCTATCACCCAATAGCTTAGCCTCTACCATAGGGATAAAGATTCGATTATCCGAATGATAATTATAGATATCCCGTTTCAGCTGATCTGCTACTACTTTTAGATTAGAAGTGGCTACATCATACTCATGCTGAATAGACCCATCAGGATCAAGGGCATCTACCTGGGCTTGTAGTTTGGCTTTCTCTTGAAGTTGTCCAAATCTATCATTGGTAAGAGAAGAGATCTCTTGATCTACGGAATCAAGTAATCCAGTCAAGCTATCCTTATCTCCCAGAGATCCCAGCTTGGAAGTGATCGAAGAGATTAAAGTCTTAAGAGCATTTACTTTCTTAGAGACCACTTTATAAATATTATTGTAGGTCTCCAGAGACTCGATAATAGAATTGACAAATTTCTTTCTCTCTGCTGGTCTCTTATATCCGATCCCTCTATCGTCCATAGAGAGTCTGGAGAGAGCAGCAAAGTTCGAGTCTAATTTAAACTCAGCATAAATAATATCCTTATACTGAGAGACATTTCCATTTGGATTTAACTCTATCATATTACCAGCCATATCCTGCTTAGCAATATATGCTCTGGTATTCTCTCGAGTACCATTGTTCTTGATATCATGATAGAACTTCACTTCATAAGTGATTCCATTATAGAGAATCCTTATGATCTTGCTAGCAGGCAAATCAGGAATGAAAGAGCTCGTACTATCCGGGAAGATGGAAAGGGCATTCATAATAGTCGACTTACCCGAACCATTAGTTCCCTTTATCACACAAACTTTATGGGTAGCGAGAGAGAAGTCAATCTCTATCTCATACAGACCCATACCGTTATAGATTCCAATGTAATTGGTCAGTTTTAGATATGTGTATCTCATTTACATCACCTACTGTGGTGTTTTCGGGAGAATAAAAAAGAGAGTGGGAAGTCATTTCCCACTCTCTGCTTTGAACTTCTTGAGAAAGATCTCTCGATCCAATGGATTGCAATCAGCAAAGGGATATCCCAGTCTCCATATAATAGGAAAGCAAGTTCCACAATGCTTGCAACGGATCGTATAGAAATCTCTCTTATTGATATAACCCTCGGGAAGTCGTTTCCCTTGCTCATAGCAATCAATCATACTATGATATCCCATAGGGTTATTAAAGTAGTCATAGAGCTCTAGAGCGACATGCTTACACTTAGGGCACATGTCCATTCGATAGAACTCAATCGTTATCTTCTTCTTCGTCTCCTCCATAATAGCGCTCCTCCTTGAAGTAGAAGAATCTATCTGGAGTCCCTACCAGCATAGCAAGAGAAGGAAATCCATTGCTATAGCTAAAGAGATTCAGATGCTTGCTATCTTCCAGAATGAAATCCTTCCAGGTCTGTACATCAGCAGACTCTTTCATCCCAGCCATAGGATGATAGACAGGGCTGAAGACTGCGTCCAGGAATTCAGGATCATGAATGATATCCTTACCATATCGTTGATAGACATGGCGAGCCACGCAGTAGAAGGGAATCAGCCTATAGGCCGCATACCGAGCAGATACTCGATTAAAAGCATCAATGGTCTCGGACAATACCTCGCAGTATCTCAGAGGATTATTCTCAAAAGATACGGGAGGAACGATCACACACCGCACATCACACATGTGATGGAACGTGCGGATTCGATGGTAAGGGGACATATTCTTGACCCAGGGTGATACTCCGAGCCAATACTCCTCACCATTATACTTCTCCATGTAGAAGACAGTCTGGTCAAGATTGAAGTGCTCGTTCTTATACTTTCCATAGTAGTCTTCCAGCCAAAGACGGATATCTTCCATTCCTCTAGGAGCAGAATAGATACCCTTCATGGCTTTGTCAAAGAGTTTTGTATAGAACTCAAATGGATTGCTTGTCATAAAAAGAAACCTCCTAAAAATAAAGAATAGTAGTGTAGGGAACGAACTCCCTACACTACTATAATATGCAATCAAATGTACCAAGGAAGACCGATATACTGGTTTTCTCCGTAATCATATTTCTCGATCACAGCTTCAGCAATCGTCTTGGTTGTTCCCAGAGCATCCGCAAGAAACTCAGGGGTAATGGCAATGCCCAGCTTGGTACAGATGATGGTTGTTACCACGATTCCAAACATGTTTCTATGATCAACCTCTAACTCCGGGAAATGTCCCGCAATCATATTGATTGTCATAGAGAGTACATTGTTGATATAGTGCTTAGCACGAGTGGAATCAGCAGATATCTCCGAGATCGACATACCAACAAACATATCGTCGATAAAGAGATTCCGGCAAATCTCATTGGTCTTGACATGATTGGTTACTCGATACCGATAAGGAGACATCACGTTGAGGTTTCTCAGATACTGATCGGACAAAGGCTCCGTTCTCTTGATGGTAATTATGACATCGTAGAAATCTTCGAAGCCAGCGATAGACATGCACTTAGCATCTCTATTATGAGACATATATGCATATGCTACCGTATCTTTGGGAGGGTCCATATCATACTGGAACTTCTCCCTGTCGTACTCAGAGATCATTCTGAGAGCTTTGATAAAGCTAATAAAACAATCGTTCAGATACATCATTCATCATCCTCTAAAGGCTCAGGAGCTACAAAGGGATTCATTTCTCTGGGATCTCTGAACCATACCTTTGTCTCCTTCAGCCGTTTATTTTTTTCCTTGATATATTCTTCGTCATTATGGGGATTATACCTCCACCCACTCTCCGTAAGGATATAGTCAGTGGAGGTAAACCCACACGCCAGACAATGAAAGATTGTCTGGGTTGTACAAAAGAAGTTACCAGGAAGACCATCGCCATCTACCAGAGCAAAGACAGTATCGTCTTCTTTGTATGCCAATGTGGGTCTAAAACACTGAGGGCATACACAAGCAGGAAGCTCTTCAAAGGGGTTATATAATTCCTTCTTTTCCTCACTCATGTTCCTTGCACCCCCTGAGGGAGAGTAAATCGGAAGCTAGTCTCTTCTCCTTCTGCTACAATCTTTGCATCGGGATAGATCGAGTTGGGAGTATCGGACAGCTCCGTAAAGGACTTTCGAGTTCCTTTCGTAAAGACAGTGCCTACACGAAAGGTTCTACCCATACCTCTCTCGACATTAGATCTGAACTCAGCTTGTCGAGAGGAATATAAGAAATACTTATAAGCCATTAGTATCAACTCCTTCATCTTGAACGAAGGGATACCGATAAACAGTAGGCTCCACAGCAGACATTGCTTCTGTAACGATCTTCCGCATAGAGAAGGTAGCCTCTTCTACCGATGCCTTCAGTTCAGGGTCAGTATTAATATTTAGTAGCTTGTCTTTGAACTCGAATATCTCTCTCAATCCCTCATGTCGCTTATAAACCTCATACATCTCCTGATAACGCTCATCCCAAGAATCAGGCTCATTCTTATCAGAGAAATATCCATGGTCAAGCTTAATAAAGGGACTGATCATCCCAGTAATACCAGGATTATTATCAGAGGATGCATCTAGATCCAACCGACCCAGATGGGAAGGATGGACAAAGCGAATAGAATCAGGAATCGAGTTGCTGTCAGTCTCACCGATACCAGAGATACCTTTGAGAGTATACTTCAGGGCCAGCAGTCCATCCATGTCACTCACCATGTTTCGGTAAGTAACCAAGTTGGACTTCGAGATGGCATTCACCAGATACATAGGATCTGTACGAATGGCTCTCTTAATAGACTCCGTGGTGATACGATTATTCTGATCAGAGACTCGGTTGATTCCCTTGATCACTTTGAAGATATAGGTAGCTGCTACATACTGACCGAAACGTATCCTCTTGATGGAGACATCATAGTTGTCCTTCTTCTTAAGAGCATAGAACTCTCTCAGAATCCATCTCAGGACACAATACATATCTGCTTTGCTCTCAGGTTTGAGACGCAAATCTTCTTTGGTAGATTCGTCATAGATATTCTCGAACGAGTCCAGTATCGACAAACCTTTGTTATAGGTATCAGCAACTGTGCTGTCCCCATGAAACATTTGTAGAAACTTCTCGTTAGACACTCTATTGAACAATCCACCAAGAATCCGAACCCAGAACTCTGTCGTATAAGCTAAGTTATAGTACATGCCTGGTATAAGGCACAGATATAAGCAAGAGACGAAACTCTGCGTCACGAGATCATTCTCCAACAGGAAACGATCTACCATGATATAAAGATTATCTGCCTTCTTAAAGCAGTACTCTTTATGATTCATCTCTGGCTTATGGTCAGTAATGTATACTCCTTCAATTCCCAAGAACTTCATAGCACCATAGAACCCATACTTTGCCAAGAAGTAATTGCATACACAAACTGTCTTGTTGAAGATATTGGCTCTATAGTTATACATTCTGATCTCTTGACAGGTAAACTCGTCATAGATTCCGATAGAATACCGGAAGACACGAGCTGCCATAAAGATGATCTTGAAAGAGATATTGGGAATCTTAGAGTTGGTATAGTTGTTGTTGTAGGTAGATCCATCCACGATCTGATAGAGGATAGATCTCATAATACCATTGATCTTGAAGTAATACCGATCAACAACTCTCGGTACTGCAATATAGACATCAAAGGTATCCTCGGACTTGACCTTACCAGAAGCCAAATCCTCAGGACGAATAGCGAGATTGTTCTTCACATTCACTGCTACTCGATAGGTGACAATGAGAAGACGGATAGCCGAGTCGTTCATATTAATGAATCCATACTGGTTATCCTTCTTCTTCATCTTGGGTTTATTACGAGTGAGATACTCATAATAGTCAAAGAGAATCTTATTGATCTCAGCATAGTCATCGACTACCCGAAACCGTAAGACCTCAATAGAAAAATAGCTGTTATTGGTTCGCTCACAGGACTTAATGACCTTCTGGAGCTCACTCATAACTTCATCGTCCGATCTGCAAAACAGATCTGGATTGAATTTCTCTTTGTATTGATCATTGAACTGAGAAAGAGCCTCGAGTTGGTTCAAAGAAATCATTCCTTTCTCAGAATTGAGTTGTAACGGAGTTTGAGATAATCCTTAGGACACCGAATTTCAATAGGAACAAGATCACCTACTGGAATCCAAGCTACGCTTGACCCGTCCTCATATGCAATGTGGTATTGATTGAAATCCGGATCTCTCAGTGTAGTATACTTGGAAGTACGCGAGTCTCCGAATAAGAGTGCATAGGAACCACAGATATAGACTTTATGGATTCCATATAGCATGATATCGCCAGGACCATAGAGCTTATCATATTCGTCTTCCATCGTTATTCCTCCGGCTTATCAGCCTCACAGACGACATGGAAGTATCCATGCTTATCCATATTGAAAGTGATCTTGCCGATATGGACATCCCAGTCATACATGTCCTCGGTAACTTTCCTGTTGTTGTGGTTACCAAGATAGACACCATAGAACTTGTCGTTACCTTCATACTGAGAGACGATATCCTTGATCTTCATCTCTCTATAGACAGAGAAGATCGGAAGAAACTTCTCATCTACATGGATACCCTTCACTTCCGTATTTTCAAACATTTCTTTCTTCTCCGTTTCCATAAACAGATTCATTACTCTTCACCTTCCGTCTCAGTCTCGTGCTCCAGATCATGATTCAGACTATAGACAATATCATGTCCCATAGGGTTAGGTACATCAGGGCTCAGATCTGTCAAAGTTAGAATTGCATTGATATCCAGAGCATTGCAGTATGCGATCAGCTTCTTCAGAGAAATAGACTCTTTCTTCAGAAGTCGCTTATCGTTCGGGAAATTGGATTCTCCGAAACGATAATCATAAGAATCCAGATCGATATGCTTGGCAATGATCGCTTCCTTCAAAGCAACCATAGCAGGCTCATCGTTCTCCTGGATCGTAGGAATTGTCAATTGATTGATGGTAGTCAGAATAGATCTCTCCTCTTGGTTCAATCGATTCTGCATCTCAATGACATCCCGAAAAGACTTTGCCTCTGCAAAATCAATGATATTCGCCTGACTATATTCCTGCATCTCATAAGTACTCATAGGAGCTCTGAACCAATCAAAGCTCATCCCAAGAGGATACAGACCAGGACGATTATCGTACTGAGGATTACGGATAGGATAGACGTATCCATCCCCATTCAGTATTGCCACAGAGTCCCAGTAGTGAAGATAATGATCTCTTCCTCTACAGAACTCAGGGTAGGTTATTACGTCATACAGGGAATCTCGAATCTTCATCTTACGCATTGTTGATACACCTCGCTATAACCTACTAAAAAGAAATAGGCGGAGCGGAAACACGCTCCGCCTATCTCAAGGCTTACAGTTTTCTTAGTCGACAGGAACGAAGGGGCAGTAGTAACCCTGAGGACGAGCCACTTCAGTCTGCACGCTGTTATAGTAAGACCGATACATATAAGCAGCGGCAGGAGTGGTAGCATCATCCTTCTTAGCGGTGCTAATGTCGATGACATTATCCGCCTTCTTCTCAGTCTCGTCATCATTCTTGACAATCTGCTTGATAGCAGTACCGGGCACCAGGGAGAAGACCTTCTGGCCCTTCTCGAAACCAACACCCGCGGTGAAGACCTCATCCATCACGAGCTCCACATCCTCAGTGGACTCATTGGAATTCTGGTCCAGGAAATCTCTGATTGCATTGATATACTCAGCCACGAGGATATTCAGATCCTCGTTAGAAGTACAATGACTACGCATGGCGGAATACAGCTCCGTCTGCAGAATGGTCAGGAAGACATCATTGAAATTATCGAGACTGGAATCGACATCCTCCAGATCAGCAGGATAGAAGGTCATGTCGAGATTCCAGTTGCCGCCATCCTCGGACTCCTCGTCCTCGGGAGCAACAAAGGTCAGCTTGGCACCATACACAAACTGACCATTCTTATCCTTAAACGCGAAACCAATCGTATGCACTTTCTTGTTGGAGTTATACTTCAACATCTGTGCAGTGGATCTGAAAATCACACGATAGAATCCCCCGATCAGATACTCAGGAATGAGCATGGAATACTTATCCTTCAGCTCAGCGCACAGATTACCGGTCAGGGAACACTCGTCGAACTTAAATACCTTTGCCATAACTAAAGTCCTCCTTAAAAACATGTCAACGCGGCAGTCATAATGTCCGCGTTGTTCACCAATATAATATGTGCTTAATGACAGGTTTGCCGTAGAATATTATTTTACAGCAAAGTAGGTTGAGCTACCAGTGAGAGGTAGTAATTAAAGTTACCTTTGAATTCTTCCAAAGGTACTACCAATGTTTGCTCACCTTTCTTTTTTACCTTATCACTCATATAGCCCGTATAGGGAACCACGAGAATGTTGGTCTTCTTGGTCACACTGTTTCTAGAGTTGGCATCAATACCCTGAGAGCCGAGTAGAGATTCCAATGCAGAATCTCGGCAACCAGTCCAACGTACTGTAATTTCTTTCTTCCCATACGTGTATATCACATTGGGCATTCTTTGAATCGTCATGATATCCGTATAGAAGAACTTAACCTCATCGGCTATCGTGCTAGCGATCGAGGAACCAATTCCTCGAATAGAGGTCAATCGATAGGCAAGATCTTTACTGGTAAGGATCTCGTTGATGGATACCTGAGCAAGAATCTTCTTCCAGGTCTCTGCTGCTACATTGGTAAATCCAAGAGATCCAATCAGACGATAATCTTGAATGGGGACAGAGAGGAATCTAGCTCTCTCCTCGATAAGATTCTTTCCGTTACCTTCTCCAAGAGCGGTGATAATATCCTTTTCAGTAAGCTGAAGGAAATCAGTCAGAGAACGGATACCAAGCTTCTGGATAGAGGACTCGGCGAATCCTTTTATACTGAGCTTATCAAGCATATTGACCAATCTAGCCAATACTCTCTCAGGGCAGAAGAAGTTTGTACAGAATGCAGAGTTTCTATCCTCGCTAATTCGGATAGGAGCCCCACAGCAAGTACAAGTCTGAGGGAAGGGAATTGGTAATCCTTTTTCCTCATACTCTCCTACAAAGTCTTCATAGGGACGATTGAGATAGGGCATGACATCATTGACATATGCTACCTCAACGACATCTCCTACCGCAAGATGAAGCTCATTGAATCGAGAGAAAGAATGACAAGAGGACTTAGTATGAATAGTCCCTAAGAACTCCACTGGATCATAGTGCCCAATGGGAACAATCACACCATTCTGTCCTACACTAAAGGTATAACCACGGAAGACAGTTTGCTTAACCATGGGATTGAACTTGATCGCCATAGAATACTGGTTGACAGAGTTCTTCCGTCCTAGAATGGCTCTGACTTCCGGATTAGTATAATGGACAACTATCCCATCATAAAGGAAGTTTGCAATCGGTCTCATTGCTTCTGCTTCCTTTACGAACTTATACACCTGATAAAGGACGTTGGTATAATTACCAGATACATAAGCATAGGGAAGATAGACATCCTTCGTGTAGTACTGGTTCATAAAGTTGACTTCTGTAATAGGATCGACATCCAGAGAAGTCTCAAGAGGCACTAGAGTGATGAGATCCTGGAAGGCTGCTGCATCTACAGATCTCATCAGACCCACAATACCATTTCGAGAATTCTTGTATACCTTTCCTTTTAGAGTTCCCAGTCTCTCGAGATTGGTCTTGGTGATGATAGCCTCAAACTTCATACCAAAGGGTTGATCAATCTCAGGACAATGAGGGAACTTATAACCTCTAAGAACAGTAGTCAGATCTTCTGCCATATCCAGATTAGTATCACCTCTAGATCTAGCAGACAGAACTTCATTGGTTACGTCTGCTTCTACAGACATCCCATCCATCTTGAGCTCTAATAAGAGCTCAATATTATTCGGATCAATAATTCCCTGCTGAATATGAGCACCTAGGAAATCTCTCTCGAAGATCTTTATCGTAGGGTCTTCCATATCAGCTCCTACTGCAGATGCTTCAGAGATGAGAGTGAATTTACACTTATCCAGAGTGCCAACCAGCTTGGGATACATATGAGGAATCACAAGACTCTTCTTCTCATTCCTCGGATACTTGGTACGGTCAACTTGTTTCATAAGAGATGGAATATCCAAAGGAGGAACCTTCAGCAATTCATCTCCAAAGATCCAATTTTCCGTACCTTCTACAGTCTGGAAGGGATATCGATATCCATCCATATCCTCTTTCTCTTCTCCAATATTTCCAGTGTAGTCAATGGATACTGGAGTAGCTCCCACTTGATAAGAGTTGGGAAGTAGAGCTTTGTATGCAATCATAAGCTGGTCATAGATCCCATCTTCAATGGGAGTCATTGCATCAAAGTTATTGTAAATAATATTGGAGATTCTCATCATTGCATCAAAAGGTGCAATATCATTCTGAGTAATTCGCCCATGCTTATACTCAGTGAGAAACTCTACAGCATCTTGCTGAAAGAGTGTCTTATTCTTATAGATCTCTTGTAATGCCGTTGCATTATTCTGCACCAATCTATTATACAGATCGGAATAATTCATACGATACATCATAAGATCATCTCCTTTCTACAAAAATAATATATAAGGGAAGAGGGAGTTACCCTCTTCCCTTATCATTTATCTATAGGGATTCGGCTTGGGTTTATATCCGAAGTGCTTCTGATCGTACTTCTGCAGAGCGTCAAATACTTCTGCTTCAGATACATCAGAAGTGAACGGAGTAACCACGAAAGGATACTTATACTTACGGAATTTCTCAGCACGCTCCATGACTTTCTCATGGTCAACATGCTCATCCCTATGATATTCCACAAAGGGATGATAAAGAGTTCTATCAGAAGCTACGAACTCGAAAGGATTCCTCAAGATAGGAGTAAGCTTCTGCTTAGGAATCTTCAGGAACTTCAGTCGATATCCAATCGTCTTAAGATAAGTAGCCAGAATCTCTGCTTGGATATTAGAGGATGTATCATCCAGCTTAATATCCACATTATAAGGGTCTCCAGTCATAGCAGACTCACAGAGTAGTCTAGCTTGGGGCGAGCTAGAGTACAACATGAGCATCTCTACAACTCTTTCAATTCCCATATGAGAGAAATCACCCAATTCCATATCAATGCGTTTAATTACAGTCGCCTATTCTGTAATCTCTAGTCTATTCTAGACACCTACTTTCGTAGCGTGTTCAGATCATCTGTTCATCCTATTGGGTAATAGGAGCCGGATTGTTCTTCCACCTAAGACTTGTGGTTCTACTCCCCCGCAAGGGGATGATCGTTGAACGTTCACCTCGCTTTCATTTCTTAAGATGAGTCGCTGCTGAACAGCAGTTAAGCCTTCTCAGCAATTAACCCGGAGCTCATACCAGTTACCCAGTATGAGGAGATATTTAGTTTCTCCAAATCGAATGGGTGTTCTCGAGAACTGAGCCTTATAGACTTTGCTTGCTTTGTTTCTGGAGTTCTCGTTCTTGATATTAGTAGCACTCAGAGAAGTAACAGAGAACTTCTCTTCAGAATGCTGCTTCAATCTATAGTAATAGATGTACCCATATACAATGGGTCTTCTAGAATGTACGTACTTTACGTTACCATTACTATCCACAAGAGGTACTAAAAGATACTCCTGCTGAATCCAAGGAAATCTATCATCGATCTTCACCAACAGATCTAAAGAGGGAGTATCAGTACCAGGATCTACATCAACATAGATCATACCGTCATCTATGATAGAAGAGATAAGAGCCATAGCATCTTCATCAGATGCCTGACTAAAAAACTTGGAATAGTATAGATACTGCTTAGGAGATACCAACTCGAGATAATCCAAGAGTGTTTTGATATTCTCCTGAACAGAGGCATATTCATCACAGAGAGCTGTGACAATATGCTTAGATCGATAGTTGTAACTCAGCTCAAATAATTGACCAGCATTTTCGCGACCATAAACTCCACAGATATTAATCTGAATATCGATGGTTTCACCATCATACGTTTTGGGCATGAGATAGTCAGGTTTTACTTTAGAGATAACTCCCTTTCCGCCGTAGCGGTTCGTTAGCTTATCCATACATTTATCCATAGACGCCACTCTATGAATGAGCTTAAGCTCCTCATG
>CALXAO010000157.1 GCA_944386295.1 uncultured Clostridia bacterium
TTTAAAAGAATATGCACAAGGCAAAAATTTACCATTTTCTTATTAGATTTTAGATAGAGAAGGACCAGATAATGATTTGACATTTACTTGCCAATTAACTATTGGAAAAGATAAATGTTCAGCAAAAGGGAAGAGCAAGAAAACTGCAATGAGATCTGTTGCGCAGAAGTACATTATTCAAAAAAATATACCGCTCAAATCTAAAAATTCTCAAAAAGGAAAGACAATTGATGAACAAATAAGAATCACAATGGATAGGCAAAAACAGCTTTACAGGTTGCTGTCGGCATTACATATAAAATCAAATGACTTACCAATAGAATATGTTAATGCAGCGTTTGTCCATAAGTCTATTCAAAATGATGTGAAGAACAAGAACTTATTTGCTGATAATAGTGCATTGTCAGTAATTGGCGCAGAGATACTGCAGTTGTTTGTTCTTGATTATTTATATGCAACATCTGATTGGGAGTATTTAGATGTTACAAGAGAAAGAGGAATATATCTAAATGCGAGAAATCTATACAATGAATTGCCTGATGAATGGTTGAAAATGTTGTTGGCTTCCAAATCAGTAAACTCTTTAAATGAAGAAGGACATGGATCATTAAAAATTGATATTTTTCACAGTATTATTGCGGTACTTGTGCTTAGGGGAATTAAAAGAAATAGTGATGAGTTAGAAGAAAAAGCTTCAAATATTTCATTCTATTTTTTTGATAAAGTTAAAGAAAGCAAAATTCCAGATTATACAACAGCATTACAGGAAGTTGTTCAGGCTAATGGAATGCATTGCAAGAAAACGTGTGAGCAACATCCAGATAGTTTGGATCATAATGCGGTTTTCGGTTCAAAAGTGATTTGTTGGAATGACGAAATTCATATAGAAAAATATGGAAAAGGCACAAATCGAAAGAAAGCTATTGGTGCGGCAGCTCATGAGGTTTTGAATGAGCTTTTGCCATATTTTAAGGATAACCTAAAAATAAAAAAGACGATTTTAAAAGTTCTATATCCAGAGGAATATCTGCAATTAGAAAAGGATTCTTGGAAAATAAAAAAGCATATTTGTTTGTTAAGTAGTGAAGGAAAAAAGAAAAAATGGTTTGCTACAATACAAAATGCAATTCACAAAAATGCTTATGACATCAGCACATGGGAAAATGAGAATAAGAAGGGTATCGTATTTTCCGCAGATGAGGCAAGACAGTTGTCAAAGCTACTTGATGATATTGCACCATTTCCGGAAGAAAAGCAAGTAATAGGAGTCCCACAGTCTATTGATATTTCGGTAGAAGAATTAGATCCTTTAGTAAAAGAAGTGATAGAAGGTAAAGAAAATAAGCTCTCAGAAAAATTAACTAATGAACAGAAGTTGGAAATAATCAGAGCAGAACTTATTGCTGGAAATAACTTTGATGGATATGAAGGTAATTATGAAAAATTATTACCTCATCAGAAAGCTGCTTGTAGAATAGCAGAAATGTTTGATAAATTTGCCTTTTTTTATGACACAGGTACAGGAAAAACAGTTCTTGCACTTGATATTATTACAAGTAAGACGAAACAAGATGATACTAGTTTTTTGATTATTTGTCCAAAACCAATTATTCTAACTGCCTGGATGGATGATCAGTATAACTTTTATCCGGAAATGAAGTTGGATCCGCTTAGTCATAATATTACTTTACGACAATATTTGGATATTAACAGACGATGGAATGATATGGATGGTAGATCAGTATTTAATGACTATTTGTACTATGAAGATTGGCAAAATGGCAGTAAAGCTAATCAGTTAAAATATGTACGTTCCATAATGATTGGTAAAGCAAAACACTATATAGTTAATCCAGAAAGCTTTACCAGAAATCTTGAGTTTTATAAGTCGTTAGGCGTAAATGGTCTAATAGTCGATGAGAGTTCAATTTTAAAAAATTATTCCAGTAAAATATCAAAGTGTGTAAGAGATTTTGCGGATACTTGCAAATATGTATATTTACTTTCTGGAAAACCAGCACCTAATAATACAATGGAATATTTTTCACAAATGAAAGTGGTAGCACCTAATGACTTTCCAATGTCGTATGAAGCGTATAAGAAAAAATACTATGTAAATATCAATAATAGAATTGTTTGTAAATCAGAAGAAGCGGAAAAAGAGGTTAGTGATTTGATTGGGAAACACTCTATTGTTGTTTCGAAATCTGATTGCTTGAAATTGCCTGATACAGTACATATGGTTAGAAAAATTACTCTTGATAAAGATGTTATGACAAAGTACGAATCAATGTATCGTGATTATTTCATAAATATTGAGCAACAGGAAAAGGCAAGCAAGAATAGCAAGACAATCTATAATGTCAATAATAAATTGGCTTCTCTAATGAAATTACGACAATTAGTTTCTGGTTTCCTTTTGGATGCAGACGGAAATGTAACGCAAATGCATAAACAAAGAGAAGAGGAATTATTAAGAGTTTTGGATGAAATAGGTAATGAGCAGGTTATTATTTGGTGTCAGTTTAAATATGAAATACAGAATTTGAAGAAAATTCTGGAGAAAATTGGGAAAAGAGTAGTTACTGCTTATAGCGAT